>JAJRRG010000185.1 GCA_024279675.1 Alphaproteobacteria bacterium | reverse complement strand
GGGGTTTACACTTAAATAAGGTTACAAAATGATGACCCGGTGTAAGGATTTAGAAAGCTAAAAACTCGAAGTTTCTCAGTAAGATAATGTTAAGTTTGAATCTTAAACCGATCTTATTTTACTCCCCCTACATTGCCCTCAACAGACACGGAAGAATTCGTGCGTTTTTACAGTGAGGCATATTATGAACAACCAATCAAACACCGCAAAGGTGATAGAGGAACGGCCAGCGGCCCGGACTAAACCACTTTATATAGAAGCCGTCTCCCGCGTGGAACGGCTTCATCGCCGCCTTCTTGATTTGATCAAGGACGAATTTGATCGCATGTCATGGGATGATATCAACCCGACGCAAGCATTGTTGATGTTCAACATTGGCGATGCAGAATTAACAGCCGGTGAGTTACGTTCAAGGGGCATGTATTTGGGTTCAAACGTTTCCTACAATCTTAAAAAGCTTGTTGATATGGGGTATATTTTTCAGGAACGTTCCAAGGCAGATCGCCGCTCAGTTCGCATTAAGCTCTCCCCCAAAGGTGAGGAAGTTGCCGAGGTGATTGACGAATTGTATGACCGCCATATGGAATCAATTGAAAAAGTTGGTGGCTTGGGTGACGCTCAGTTTGAACAGCTCAATGAAGCCCTTGGTAAACTGGAACGCTTTTGGGTCGACCAAATCCTTTATAAGCTTTAGGTTTTAGTCCAGCATTCAATCTGTATAACGTATTGATTTTGCAAAATGTTCGCCGTAATTGACAATTTACGGTGAGCATTTTGCCCGTGGAATTATGAGCACATTGCATCCAGTAATTTATCTCCACATTTTCGTCGCAAATCACACCTAGAAAACCACAAAACTAATATGCCAAAAGAATCGTTTTGGTATGTTTTAATGCGCTTGCCCCCTGTAATCACAAGAGAATGAGCGCCGTTGCAAATTGATCCATCTCAGTGCTAAACACCGCAGTGGACGAATCGGTAAATTTCTAGACCCTAGGATGAAGATAATGCGGCCAAAAAATAGTTCAAAAATCACCAGACGCTCAGTGCTTGGCGGCGCTGCGGCAATAGGTTTGGCCCATGCTTTCCCCCAAACAGCTTTTGCGCAAGGTTCTGCGGCAGATCAAATGGCGAGAAATCGTGTCCTGCAGAACACCGATCGGGGTGGTAATACTGATTTGGCATTGCGAAATATTGATGCGATAGAACCCGTTTTGTCCCTAGATACGGTTTATAATCTAGAGTTGGCGATTCAGAAATATGAGCGAATTGTTGCCGCCGGTGGTTGGGAGCTTTTGCCCCGTGATGCTTATCGCCTGATTGTTGGCAACAAGCGCAGTACGGTGAGAAAACTCAAACGACGTCTGGTTTTGGGCGGGGATATGCCCGAAAATACTGAAATCAACGACACTTTTGATAGCGATATGGACATTGGCCTGCGCACATTTCAGGCGCGCCATGGGCTCATCATCAATGGTAAGGTTGACGAAGAAACATTTTACGCTCTTGCTGTTCCCGCTGACTATCGTCTGGGTCAACTCCGCCTGAATATTCTTCGGATTAATAATCAAGCCGGTTCAATGAAAGAACGCCACGTTTTGGTGAATATTCCAGCGGCCGTAATTGAGGCGGTTGATAATTCCACAGTTGCGCAGCGCCATGTTGCCGTAGTTGGCAGGGATGATCGGCCGACACCTATCCTTCAAAGCCGCATTCATGAAATCAACTTCAATCCCTATTGGCACGTGCCCAAGAGTCTGATTCGCCGCGATCTCATCCGCTATATGAATGATGATCCTAATTATTTGGCAAATTATAATATTCGTATTTATGATAATGCTGGGCGCGAATTATCTCCCACAGAGATTGATTGGACGACGGATGATGCCGTTCAATATGCCTTCCGCCAAGATCCGGGCGCCGAAAACTCCCTGGGTCATGTTCGGATCAATTTCCATAATACGCATTCGGTGTATCTACATGACACGCCGGGTAAAAGCCTGTTTGGTCAAAATCGTCGTTTCAATTCGTCGGGTTGCGTTCGGGTTGATCGGGTTGATGAGTTTGTCGCTTGGGTTTTGACCGGTAACGGTGGATGGGACAAATCTGCGGTTCTGGCGATGTTTGATACCGGGGAACGCATAAACGTTCCAGTAAGAAGTCCGGTTCCAATTGTCATTTCCTACCTCACAGCATGGGCCAACCGTCAAGGTGTAGTGAGTTTCCGCGAAGATGTGTATGCATTTGATGCACAGGGTCGCGTGGACTTTTCTTAAGACTATGAGCAAAGACACAACACCAAAGGCGAATTCTGGCGGTGAAGTATATTTTGAATTCACCGCAATCGGTCCGCAAGTTCGTGTTGCCGCACTTGATGCGCGCACAGGCGTGGAAGTGGTGATTATTGCGCCAAAGACCGCGCCGCAAAGTCAGATGCAACAGATTGCAATGGCGAAGCTGAAGAAGCGATTGCAAAGCGAAAACTTGAGCGACTAAAATCAACATCGCGAAGGTGATCTTTGCTTGGGTTGGCCAGATGAGTGTGCTAAGCGCATCACTATCATCGGGTGTAATTCTCAGATGTATTCTTGGTATTTCATTTTAAATTGTGAGGCAGCATGGGCACGGATACTTTAGGGACGGGTTTTTTTACGACAAACTTGGCAAACGCAGACGCAGAAATATTTGACGCAATCGGCAACGAGCATACTCGTCAACAGGACGAGCTAGAGCTCATTGCCTCGGAAAATATCGTTTCCGCCGCTGTCATGCAGGCGCAGGGGACTTTACTAACCAATAAATACGCCGAAGGATATCCGGGACGCCGCTATTATGGTGGGTGTCAACATGTTGATGTGGTGGAGACCCTCGCTATCGAGCGGGCAAAATCCTTGTTTGGTGCCGATTTTGTCAATGTGCAACCAAACTCGGGAAGCCAGGCCAATCAGGCCGTATTTTTGGCGCTTTTACAACCGGGCGACACGTTTCTTGGGCTTGATCTAAAGGCCGGTGGCCATCTTACCCACGGCTCCCATGTCAATGTATCTGGAAAATGGTTCAACCCCGTGTCCTATGGTGTGCGACCTGATGATAATCTCATAGATATGGATGAGGTTGAATCTATTGCCAAACAGCATAAGCCAAAGTTGATTATTGCCGGTGGCTCCGCCTATTCACGGCCATGGGATTTTGCACGTTTCCGCGCTATTGCTGACGAAGTTGGCGCATACTTGATGGTCGATATGGCACATTTTGCAGGGCTTGTGGCCGGTGGTGCCCATGCTTCGCCAATCCCTCATGCCCATGTAACAACCACAACGACTCACAAGACATTGCGCGGCCCCCGTGGCGGTATGATTCTTTGCAATGACCCAGATATTGCCAAAAAGATTAACTCCGCCGTGTTCCCCGGCCTACAAGGTGGACCATTGATGCATGTGATCGCCGCCAAAGCGGTTGCTTTCAAAGAGGCGCTAAGGGATGATTTCAAAACCTATGCATCCCAAGTGGTGTTGAATGCACAGGCATTGTCGACATCCCTGTTGGCCAATGGGTTGGATGTGGTCTCAGGGGGCACGGATAATCACTTGATGCTTGTGGATTTGCGCAAGAAAAACGCCACCGGAAAGCGTGCAGAAGCCGGTTTAGGTCGTGCATTGATTACCTGTAACAAAAACGGCATTCCCTTTGATCCTGAAAAGCCATTTGTGACCTCTGGTATTCGATTGGGGTCGCCCGCTGGTACAACACGTGGTTTTGGAACCGACGAGTTTACCCAGATCGGCAACATGATCGGGCAAGTGCTTGATGGGTTACGTGATGTGGGGCCTGAGGAAAACAATGATGCAGTTGAAGATGCAGTGCGCCAGCAAGTGCTTGAAATGACGACCCGTTTTCCTATTTACCCACGCTAGGTCGGAGTAAAATTTACGATGCGATGTCCCTATTGCACAAATCTTGATACTCAGGTTAAGGATTCTCGGCCCACCGAAGACTCAAACGCTATTCGACGCCGCCGGGTTTGCAATGATTGTGGTGGCCGTTTCACTACCTTTGAGCGCGTGCAGTTGCGCGATCTAATTGTTGTGAAAAAATCCGGGCGCAAGGTTGTTTTCGATCGCGAAAAACTGTCCAGAAGCATCGGCACGGCCTTGCGAAAACGCTCTGTTGAAACTGAGCGGGTAGAGCGTATGATATCGGGTATTGTGCGTCAGCTTGAAAGCCTGGGCGAAGTGGAAATTGATTCTGACAAAATCGGTGAATACGTTATGGATGGCCTCAAGGGGCTGGATGATGTAGCCTTTGTTCGGTTTGCCTCGGTTTACAAGAACTTTTCAGCGGCAGAGGATTTTGTCTCATTTCTAGCTGATCTGGACGAGACTAATGGCGATGTGATCGACGAATAATGATATTGTCGAATAGTGATATTGTGATTGTAGCAATAATTTGAAACGAACAATTGCCTTCTTTAAAGGTGGAGAGAATACGTGAGCGCTGAAAAAAATAAAAAATCCAACAACGATGGAGACGCCAAAACCAGTTCTTCTAAGATCAGATCGCCTAAGGCCAATCAGCGCGGCGCGGCGCGGCTTGCCGCTGTGCAAGCCCTTTATCAGATGGACATAGGGGGCACGGACATTGGTGCAATCCTTGAGCAATTTGCCCCACGTATGGCCGGCGGCGACGTTGATGGGGACGAATATTTGCCCGCTGATGTGGATTTTTTGCGCCAAATCGTCAAAGGCGTTCTAAAACATCAATTGGTGATCGATCCCTTATTGGACACAAATCTTAATGCGGATTGGACGATGCCCCGGATTGATTCAACACTTCGCGCCATATTACGGGCTGGAGCGTTTGAGTTGAAATATCGATCAGATATTCCCCCGGCTGTTGTGGTGAGTGAATATGTGGATGTCGCCAACGCTTTCTTTGAGGGCGAAGTACCTGCAATGGTCAATGCCGTTCTTGATAAAATTGCCAAATCTTTGCCCAACAAGTCCTCCTCCAACTAGACCTCGCTTGAGAAATCGTAATCCGTTATGTCATCAGACACTTCAATGCTAGATACCGATGCGCAAAATCAGCCCGATAAGGGCACAGGTCATTCTACGCGAAACATAATATTGCTCGCGATGACCCAGGCTTTGAATGGATCGTCACAGGGTATTATTATGGCAATCGCAGCACTTGCAGGTGTGGCCTTGGCCCCAGACCCGGTCTTTGCAACCTTACCCACCAGTGTGATGATTATCGGACTTGCCTTGATGGCTATCCCTGCAACGATGACTATCTATTCTTTAGGGCGAAAAAACGGATTTAGGGTTGGTACATTACTGGCATTTTTTGGTGGCCTAGGTGCCAGCTATTCGGTGGCGATTTCAAACTTTTTTCTTTTTTGTTTGGCCTTGGCTCTCGTTGGGGCGGGTGCTGCCTTTGCTCAACAATATCGTTTCGCCGCGGCGGACGGGGTATCTGATGATAAAAAGGCCCGTGCAATTTCTCTGGTGTTGTTAGGCGGTGTTTTGGCGGGTTTTTTGGGTCCAAAACTATCTTTTGTTGCCAAGGATTGGGTTGCCGGCCAAGAATTTGCAGGATCATTCCTGATGATTTCTGTCATTGCAGTTGTGGCGTTTGGCCTGTTGAGTTTCACAAAGCTTGCCCCTGTCGTGAAGGTGGACAAGCATGAATATGCGGGGCGTTCTTTATCTGATTTGCTAAAAACTCCCGCGGTATTTGTGCCAATTATCTCAGGCATGGCGACTTATTCGCTGATGACATTCGTTATGGTTGCTGCGCCCTTAGCCATGGTCACCTTGTGTGGACATAGCGTTGAGACGGCAACAACGGCAATTCAGTGGCATATTGTCGCCATGTTTGCCCCGAGCTTTTTTACCGGGCAAATCATCAACCGCATTGGTGCACACCTTACTGCGGGCATTGGATTGTTCTTGATTTTGCTATGTGCTGCAATCAATCTCAACGGCATATCAGAATGGCATTTTTATCTATCAATGGTGCTTCTTGGGGTCGGGTGGAATTTTGGGTTCATCGGATCCACAACCTTGCTCACCAAAGCCTATGGGGCTTTGGAGGCCGCGCGTGTGCAGGGATTAAACGAGCAATTGGTTTTTGGTGCGATGGCGCTGGCATCCATCGGGTCAGGGGCATTGTTGCAATTGATTGGCTGGCAATCGGTAAATGTACTGGTTATCCCCGTTGCCACAGCAACCATTGCTTTGTTGGCTTGGGGCGAGTCGGTCCATCGCAAGGAACAAAAAACCGCGTTCTAGTGTAAGGGTAGAATTTCTCCCTAGAGCGTGCCAAAAGAACACGAATAAACCCAATATGCTTTAAGTGCCAACCGATTGAAGAAGCTGTTCAACAAAGGAACGATCTTCACCAAAAGAGGGGGTGCGTCTAGGTTCAATTGTGAGCAGACGGCCATCTTCCAGAGAATAAAGCGCCTTGTCAGTAACTTTTTTATTATCGTTAAAATAGACTGCAAGCACAGTTCGGCTCATAACGGTACTGAGGCCGAATGTGGTTCGTTCAATTTTCGTTTCCACATAATAAAAGACGTTTTCATCACCAAACGAACTGCGAGATTGGGGGGAGCCAAGAACTGCAACGACCAGATCTTCGCTCTGTCCCGCACGAATTTGTAGCAGGGCCGAATCTGGAATTTCATACCCTTGGGTACGTGTGCTGGTGAATCCGCTGCTGGTGAATCCGCCAAGGCCGCCAGAGCAACCGCTAATCGCAAGGGTAATGCCCAAGGCACCGGCAACAAAAATCGGGCGAAAAGTTTTTCTAAAATGGGTCATTGATTTGACTATTCTAACCTCTGTCTATTATAGGCACATGTAGGGCGAGTGCCCTGAGAATTGTGTTTGCAGGTTTTGCGTCAGATTTGCAAACATTCGAGTTTATTATCAAGCATTCGGGTTCTGATTAACCCATTCTAACAGCAAAATCACCTTTTAGATGGACTTGTTTACCAATCAATTTTTTTTAACAGAGAAATATTATAGAATAAGCAGTGTTCGGCCATTGTCCTATTCCGCCATATTTTTGGTTATTAAAAGAAAATACGTCCTCAACACAGGCAAATAAAAAATGATTTTTCCCCTATTCAAGAAAAAACCAGACGAGTCTCATGTGCAAGAAATTTATGCGGACATTGTGACGCAAGCGCGGCAAAAAGTTTTTTATGCCCAATGGGCAGTTCCCGACTCGGTGACGGGACGGTTTGACATGATTAGTTTACACCTGTGCCTGGTTTTTCGCCGTTTAAAAACATCTCGCGCCGCTGATCGGGAATTTTCCCAAGCCCTGTTTGATTTGTTTTTCAAGGACATGGACCATTCATTGCGCGAACTTGGGGCAGGGGATATGGCCGTTCCCAAAAGAATTCAAAAGATGGGGGAGTTGCTTTTCGGTCTGTTGGCATCCATCACCGAGGCGTTAGACAAGGGGGACCATGCGGGTCTGAAGGATGCTCTCACCCGGAATATTTATTCTGGCGAGGAAATTCCTGAGGTCGAAAATTTAGCGAATTACGTTACCCAAATGGATATGGACTTGAAAGCTCAAGACGTAGACGCCATCTTGTCTGGTAATCTGATTATGAAGGCAGCCCAATGAGCGCACATGAACAATACAACATTTTTGATTTAGAGGTTTTGCTGGACAAGTTGCCGGTTAAGGGGCGGCATATCAAAATTGAAGCCAATGCTGAGGAATTGATTGAATTGGCAAAAATCGCCAAGGTGAATGAGGTGGGGCGCTTTAGCGCCAGCATTCACGTGGCTCGGGTTGATGGCGCTATTCAGGTGTTGGGAAAAATGAGCGCTGAAATCAGCCAACCCTGTATCATAACCCTTGAACCTGTGCACCAGAGAATTGAGGAAGATCTTAGCCGGGTTTTTCTGCCAAAAACCAAAGAAACAGTGGAAAACGCACCCGGTTCAGAAACCTATATAGAATTAGGCCCTGATGAGGTGCCGGATTATTATGAGGGCAATATATTGGATTTAAGCGCCTATTTACTCGAAAATCTCGGTTTAGGTATTGATCTTTATCCCCGATTAGCTGGCGCAAAGTTGAGTAAGGAACAAGCGGGGGATAACCCTGAGGAATTATCACCCTTTGCAGCTCTTAAGCACCTGAAAACAAAAAACTAACGATGGATTGAAAACGATTCGCGCCCCCAACTTGTAAAATAGTAGCGATTTTGAGTGGAAGAACCGCGGATTTTCCTTGCGTCGTGGGAGTAGAGATATAACCTTGCGCTTCAAAAGACATAGGCATTTAAGACGAGCATGAGTGATTCTATAGTAATATCGGTAGATGCAATGGGGGGTGACAATGGTCCCCGCATCGTTTTGCATGGCGCCAGACTTGTGCTCAGAGAACGGGGCAATATCGAGTTCATTTTTCACGGTCGGGAAGAAATTCTTTCCCCCTTGTTGGATGAATTTCCCGAAGTAAAAGCTGTTTCAACCATTCAGCATTGTGACGTTGTGATTGCTATGGACGCAAAGCCCAGCGCTGCCCTACGTAAGGGGCGCAATGTATCCTCCATGTGGTCCGCACTACAAGCGGTAAAGGACGGTAAGGCCGCCGTCGCTGTTTCGGGGGGGAATACCGGCGCACTTATGGCCATGTCCACGTTTTGCTTGCGCCCGATCAAAGGCGTTTCGCGCCCGGCCATTGCAGCAATCTGGCCCACCGAAAGAGCCGACATTGTGGTGCTTGACGTTGGAGCGACCATTGGCGGCGATGCTGACCAATTGGTAGATTTTGCCATTTTGGGCGCGGCCCTTGCGCGTGCTTTGTTTGATCAGGATGCGCCAAGTGTCGGGCTTTTGAATATCGGAACAGAAGAATTAAAGGGCGTTGATTCAGTTAAAGAAGCCGCCAAAATTCTTGGGGAACGCGATGGTGCCGGGTTCAAATTCCATGGGTTTGTCGAGGGCAATGACATTGGCAAAGGGACAGTTGATGTTGTGGTAACCGAAGGATTTGTCGGCAATATTGCCCTTAAAACTGCTGAGGGAACGGCGCAACAGGTCGGTAGCTATTTTTCAAAAGCACTTAAGGCTGATTGGGTGTCGCGTCTTGGAGCATTTATATCCATGCGTGCATTGATAGCCTTGAAACGCAAGATGGATCCTCGTGCGATCAATGGTGGTGTTTTTCTCGGGTTGAATGGTATCGTGATTAAAAGTCACGGTGGAACCGATGAGGTTGGCTTCAAAAGCGCGTTGGACGTCGCCTATGAAATGGGACGGTTTGACTTGATTTCCAAGATAAGCGAAGGGCTTGAGAGATTTTCGCCGAATGAAGATGATGATATGCAGACGCAAGAGATAGACGAAGCTGAGAGCATTCAGGATAAAAAACAAACGGACCAAAAACAAAAAAAGTAGAATAAACTGTGGGTCATGGCCTTAACGTTGTGGCTCTAAATATTTAACAAACGGAGAAATCAGAGTGACAATTACTCGCACACTCGTGCGCGGCGTGGGTGGCTATTTACCCCAGCGCATTCTTACCAATCAAGAACTGGAAAAAACAGTTGATACAAGCCATGAGTGGATTGTACAGCGCACCGGGATTGAACAGCGTCATGTGGCAGCAGAGGGAGAGTTTACCTCGGATCTGGCGACGCATGCGGCTAAGCGGGCGCTGGCATCGGCCAAAATGAGCATTGAAGATATTGATCTGATCATCGTCGCAACCACAACTCCCGATCTGACATTTCCAGCAACTGCGGCTTTGGTGCAAAATAAATTGGGCATGAGCCACGGTATAGCCTTTGATATGCAGGCGGTTTGCTCTGGATTTGTATATGCCATGGCGACGGCAGATAGTTATCTTAAAAATGGACTG
Source organism: Alphaproteobacteria bacterium (assembly GCA_024279675.1). GTDB lineage: Bacteria > Pseudomonadota > Alphaproteobacteria > Rhizobiales > Devosiaceae > DROE01. Next base: position 1,159 of record JAJRRG010000185.1, on the reverse strand, counting down.
GCCAAGCGCGCCCTTGTCATTGGTGCAGAAACGGCAACAAGGATTCTGGACTGGGAAGATCGTACAACTTGCGTTCTTTTTGGCGATGGGGCTGGGGCAGTGGTCGTTGAAGCTGTTCAATTGGACGAAGGCGCACCGGAGCAGGGCATTTTGGCCTCGCGCTTGCGTTCTGATGGGACCCAATGGGAAAAACTTTATACGGATGGTGGCGTTTCAACCACCGGCACCAATGGGCATGTGCGCATGCAGGGCAAAGAAGTTTTTAGGCATGCGGTCGGTATGATCACAGACGTTGTTGATGGCGTTTTGGCAGATGCTGGCTATACGGCCGATCAACTGGATTGGTTCGTGCCCCATCAGGCCAACCGGCGCATTATTGATGGTGCCGGCAAAAAAGTTGGAATTCCCCCCGAAAAAGTTATCATTACCGTCAATAAACATGCCAATACCTCTGCCGCTTCTGTGCCTATGGCTCTGAATGAAGCAGTTGCAGACGGGCGCATAAAACCGGGCGATTTGGTTATGTTAGAGGCAATGGGCGGTGGCTTTACGTGGGGCGCAACACTTATTCGATGGACTGATTGATTGACCAACGCGAAATTTCAGCGTTAACTAGGATTTTAGGCGGCGGTAATATTAGGAATTCCTTTGATTTTTGCCAAACATTCGCTGAAATATTTTGAGTAAGTGCTGATTTTCTATTGGGGATGGGAAAGTTATGGATCAAAAAACAATAACTAGGGCAGACCTAGCTGAGGCCGTATATAGTTCGGTGGGACTTTCCAGAACCGAATCAGCAGATTTGGTTGAGCGCATTTTAGACCTGCTAAGTGATGCTTTAGTGGATGGTGAATCAGTGAAACTGTCGTCTTTCGGTTCTTTTCATGTACGTTCAAAAAGTGAAAGAATCGGCAGAAACCCTAAGACCGGGGAAGAAGTTCCGATTTTACCGCGTAAAGTTTTGATATTTAAGCCAAGCAATGTCTTGAAATCTAAGATTAACAAATCTATGGTTGGCACTGGAAAATAACGCTTTCTTCTATGGAGATGACCAGTGGGAAAGTCTGCAGATGCTTTCCGCACCATTTCTGAGGCTGCGGCAGAGTTAGAACTGCCCCAGCACGTTCTGCGTTTTTGGGAAACACGGTTCGCTCAAATC
>JAJRRG010000184.1 GCA_024279675.1 Alphaproteobacteria bacterium | reverse complement strand
GCTGAATATGCTCAGTCTACTGCTGGCGCGACCACATGGAATGTTTCCACTGGTCTATCCAAATCTTTCGACTAAACCTTATTGGTTTATTGAATGGGAAAGGCCCGGCATTCGCCGGGCCTTTTCTTTTGCGCCATTTTTCTCGTACCTACGGTTCTCGCCAAATTTTATTCGATGCGTGCACGATTTTGCAACCAACAAAATATTGTAAGTTTTAGTTTTCCGTGGAATAGGTTAAACTCCCTGCAAACACTGATTCAAAATCACGTTAAGGGCGAACCTCCACAATGAATACAAAACCGCGCGCACACGCTAATTCACTGAAGAAGAACTTTTCCTTTTTAAGAATACTTTTGATGGGTGCCTATGCTCTCGTTTTTTTTGGCGCTCCCATAACGCCTGCATTGGCACAAAGCAGTTTTTCCGGTTCCTATGAATTTGTTTGGGACGCAATGAAAACTGATGACATTATTGCGCTATCTGGCGCCGTACCAAGCGAAGGTGTACAACGGTTTTTATCCATTCGTGCGGGTGAAAATTCTACCAACAACACAATTGTTGGCAAGGGCGCCCCTGAAACTTTTACCTCAAGCTCCATCGCTGGACTTGATGCGCTTAAAAAATTGACTTCCGGTCACCTATCCTTTGCCGATGGGGTGTGGATATTGCAGGGCACAACCGTCAGTGAAGATCAAAAATCCAATATCCTTTCAGTATTGACCCATGCGATCGACACATCTAATTGGCAGATTGGCATAGATATAGCCTCTAGCGAAATGACGACTGCAAATTCTGTGGAAACCACTGACATGGAACCGCCCGCCGCAGAGGTTGACGTTTTAGTGCCGGTAAAAGATTTCCGATGGGCCGCGCAAAAAGGAACCGATGGAGCAATTCGGTTTTCAGGTATGGTGCCAAGTGTGGACTTGCAAAACTTCCTCAATCTTCGCGCCAAAAATGTTGCCCGTGATACAATGCAAGTGGGCGAGGGCGCACCGGCAGGATTTATGACCTCTGCATTGGCCGCAATTGAGGCACTGCGCAAATTAGAAACAGGGCGCGTACTTTTCTCTGGCGGACAATGGACAATTTATGGGCTTGCCGCCGACAAAACCACCTTCGCACGAGCCATGGCTGACATTACTGGCACGAACAATTCTGTGGATTGGGCAGTTTCGTTCAGTGTTGCAGAGGTTATGGAACCTCAGACCGCAGAAGTGGAAACTGAGGGTGCCATGGAGGCCGAGCCAATCAGTGAGCCTGAGATGGAGCCAATGACAGAACCAGTAGTTGAGCCTGATAATTCAACGGATACCATGGTTGCAATTACGGGTGATCCCAATTATCAGTTTAACGCTTTACGGGCTGATGGGGGGAACATCTCTCTTTCGGGCATGTTGCCAACCACTGCATTTGCCAAATATCTGACAAATATCGTGGGTGATGTGCCGCTTGAACGCGTTGAAATATCGCCCGATGCCCCTGACAATTTCTTAATTGACGCAATTACAGGGCTAAAGGCGCTGGATCAGCTTCATTCAGGTTTGTTAGCCTATGAAAATGGGCAGTGGACATTGGTTGGGGATGCTCTGGAGCAACCGGCACGCAACGGCGCACGCCAAATGATATTGGCACTTAAGGGCAGTGAAAACTGGAAACTGGACGTGGTTTCAGTACCGGTTGCGCAATTATGCGACTATGCTATTGCAGATTTTTCCGATACCCAGACAATTTTGTTTGCACCGGCCAGTGCCCAACTAACACCCGCTTCGATTGAACACGTGGTTGAACTAGCGGGTGACTTGAACAAATGCCCTGAAACAAATGTTTACGTGTCCGGTCACACGGATGCCGATGGCCCCGCCGATGGCAATATGGCTCTTTCTGTGTCCCGCGCTGAGGCTGTCGTTTTGACCTTGATTGGCGCCGGAGTTGACGAGGCTCGGCTATATGCTGTTGGGTATGGGGAAACGTTACCGATTGCTACAAATGATACACGCGCCGGCAAAGCACTAAACCGACGTATTGTGTTTGAGCTGGAGCGTAAGGAGTAAGCTATGCCTTTTGATACGATTGCCCTTTTGATTGATACCTATTGGATGTTTCTCGCTGCGGCGGTATTTATTGGCATAATTGTGGGTTGGATTGCAGCAAATCATCCCGAAGGTGATGATGCTTAATTTCGGATATGTGCTATTGCGCAAATAAGGACGACAAATGAACGATATACCCCATATTATAGAAGCGGCGCTTTTGTTGCTTGTCGCCTTTTTGCTCGGGTGCATTATTGGCTGGATCCTTCGGGCGAAGATATTCAAAAAACGACCAAAACCTACCCCCTCCAATGCTGTAGAATCTGTTGTGAAATCTGAAACACAAATTTTGGAAACAGTTTCAAATACGGATGCGAAACCGGTCCAAGTTACGCCCAAGACTAAGGCTGCGCCTGAGGTAAAAGAGGCACCACAGCCTGCCGCTACTACCCCAAAATTGAATGTTGTCTCTTCCAAACCGCGCAAAGCCTCGATTGCCAAAGTCGCGCCTGTAAAAACACCAAATCCTAAGTCTGCAGTCGCTAAATCGGCCTCAGATGCCAATTCTAGCCTGATCGATAGCGCTGAAGAAAACACAGGCAACCCTGATACAGGCGCGCTTGATTCAGGTAAACCTGATACGGGCAAGCCTGATACGGACAAGCCTGCTACAAGCAAGCCTGAAGCGCTTAAGGCCGCGCGGGCGGGCGGTAAAGATGATCTTAAAAAGATCAAAGGGGTCGGTCCAAAACTTGAAGGTATATTGAATGGATTGGGAATTTTCCATTTTGATCAAATCGCAAATTGGAAGCGAGCCGAAATTGACTGGGTCGATGATTATTTGTCCTTTAAGGGGCGAATTGACCGGGATGATTGGATTAACCAAGCCAAGAAATTCAGTGCCTGAGTTGCTGAATAATATTTTAAGTTATTGTTTTAGTTAACTATTTATCCGCACACAATTGGACTTGTTCGTGTGTGCCTTGCTACGTGGGCAATAAAGTCAGCAATTATCCCAACTTCGTCTGGTCCAGTAAGCATGGCGGGGGAGCCTTGCCCCGGTATAACAACTTGCACTGAATCCGAACGCACTGAACCCATTTGATCAAACGTCGCCCGCCCCAATTGATCGGTGAGTTGGGTACGCATAAGTAGCAATGGCGCGTGGGCCAGCATGCTGAACATGGGCCATTGGGATTCAAAAATATCCTCGGACTGAATGTGTTCTAAACGCTTCAATAAGCGAATATCAAATTTGGGGATCGCTCGATTGGTCTTGCCCCAAAAAAATTTGTGCCAAAAAGATTTGTCCCAAGTTGGCGTGCCCCAGTCAAATGTGCGGCCAATGATTTCGTCAAGTTCCTCAGATGTGGCGCCAGGATGGGATCGGCCAAAACTTGATGCCCGATGCTAATAAATTGTTTGCGATTTCGCATACTCAGCATCATCAACATGTTGTCACGCATACGAACAAGCCCGGGGGCGTTGATCATTGGGCTTGCATCGATCAAAATGGTTCCGGCAATCAGGTGACAATGTTGAGACGCGAGGGCCATAATGACCTGCCCACCATATCCTTGTCCCAAAAATAATGCTTTTTCGATTCCCAACGCCCCAACGATGGTTGCGACATCCTGCGCGTCATTTGTTGTTGTATAACGGTTTGGATTTTGGCGATTTTCAGAGCGCCCATGACCCGGTAAATCAATCAGAATTGTGGGCCAGTCACTTTCGCTATGTCGTCGAAATTGGCCGACAAATCCAGCAAAATCCATCATATTACGGCAATAGTCGGCAATGCAAATCAGTGGAAGCCGTTTGTCATCCACATTGCCAGATATATGCACAGCAATGTAGCGCGTGCCGTTTACGCCAATTATCTGGCGAACGGGAAGGGACGAGCTGGCATCAGAATGCCCCTTAAGGGCGGAGCCCCGTGGGGCAGAGCGTTTAGTCATGGGCCTCTAACTATCAGGCGCGGGCTTAATTTCAATGCTTATTGCGCCCATTTATTCTGGTTTATATTTGGGAGTTAAGGCGAATCAATTTTGCGCAATACCTGCGCAATTGTCACATCAGCCAATCCCAACCGTTCACGGTAGAACATATAATTTGCCACAACGCGTTGCACGTATTTTCGAGTCTCAACAAAGGGAATTTGTTCAATCCATACAACGGGGTCAACACCAGAGCTTGTGGGGTTTCCAAAGGCGCGTATCCACTTATTCACGTTGCCTCCCCCCGCATTATAGGCTGCGGCGGCCATGATGAGTGAGCCATCAAAACGTGTGAGCTGGCGCGATAGATAGGTCGAACCCAAAAGCGCATTGTAACTGGCATCGGAGGTGAGGCGGGATGCTGAATAGGAAACGCCAAGAAGATTGGCGGTTTCTTGCGCTGTTGCGGGCATCAATTGCATTAATCCGCGCGCGCCAACCCGCGAAATTGCATCCACATCAAACTTACTTTCCTGCCGTGCTACCGCATAGATTGCCGCCCGGTCTATGCTGGCAAGTCGTGCCTCCTCGGGGATGCCATCGCGAGGGTAGTTGAACACATCAAGTGCAACCCCTTTACGGTTTGCAACATCCGCCATCAGAATTGCCAGATTATGCGCGTTGATTTCCTGAGCAAGTCGGGCTGTAAGCAACATTTCGCCGGGATCGGAGATTTGATAAATCAAACGGCCCAATAATTTTTCCGCCCATCCGGGTTTGCCATTTGCCGCAAGTAAACGTACAGCACGCACGAGTTGGCGTGAATTAAAACCCAATTGCGCACCCTGCCATGCGGGAAGAGGGCGAATGTCGATGGTGCGATTCCCTAGGCGATAGCGCGATAATTGACCATAATAAGTTGTGTGATGGCGCGCCGCGATTGCAAATGCCTCTTGTGCACCGCGTGTATCGCCAGCTTCGCTTAAGGCGCGGCCAAGCCAATAATTGGATTTGGTGATGGTACTGGCAAGGGTTGAAAGTGAGCGCATGCGTTTGAAGTGCTCAATAGCGCGTTGCGGATCATTCAGGAAGGAAAGGGCAATCCAGCCCGCATGGAAATTGGCATCAACCACGCGTCCGTCAGGGCCATCATTATAGGCAGCAGATGCATTATAGGCTGAACGATAGTCTCCGGAGGCAATGAGTTTGCGGGTTAAAAAGCGCCGCTCATACCACCATTCAGCAGATTCAGGCAGGGGGCCACTGACCCGGTTGAACAGATCTACCGCCCCACTTAGATTTCCCGCCCGGCGTGCGTGTTGACCCTGTGAAAAATGGAAAAGGGGATGGTCACGATAGGCAGGGTCAACCTGATTAAGCATCTGGTTGGCATTTGATTGTTTACGAGCCACGGCAATGCGAGCAAGGGCAAGGGATTTTTGCCCTGGCGAAAGAAATGACATGATGCGCTCAGCACCACGGGCGCGATCATGCATCAACAGGTTTATGGTGCGCGCCCAATGATCATCACGAGTGAAAGCGCTTCCGAAATTTTGGCGTACGGCATTTTCCTGATCGGTTGTTAAGAAGTTGGAGACCCATATCTGGCGTGCAATTCGGATGCCCCTGTCCCGTTGGCCATCCTGAATATAGGCATTGGCAAGGGCGATTTGTGCATCAATGGATTGGGGCATTGTGCCGCCAAGCAAGTCAATGATTTGTCTGTAGCCAGCGTTGTTTTCAATCAGGGACTGCTCGAGCCGCATTCGATAGGCATTTGCAGTGGCGTATTGAGGGGCATCTGCACTAAACCGAACAACCGAATTCGCATCGACTTGTCCACCACCAAAATAGATGGCAACCCACTGCACCGTACGCCGTTCGACGGGATCAGAAAATCCGCGCGCCGCGCCATAAGCCTCAGCATAATCTCCATTGCTAAGCCGCCCTAATGCATTGGTAAATGGTGCGGAACCGGTTGTTTGGGAAACTTGTGAGCCGATATTCCCTGTAACGAAAGTGTCCACATGATCATTGGCGAGCAAAGGGGCATTCCCGGCAAAACAGCTAAGAATGCCAAATATTAAACCGCGCAGTGATTTTTGAAGATTGCGTCGGAAAAATTTTGAAATAGAGGGGGAGAAATACATATTGTCTGGCCTATGGGTTCAGTAAACATATTGTAGAATTGCAAACAGCCCCATGTTTGCAGCGTACGCTGACTTACGCCCGCATTTGGTGAGTATGCCCTTTCATGGTGAACAAACTGTTTCATCTCGCATTTGTAAAAAAACAACCATGTGTGGAGTGCAGAGCAACCAGAATGTCTGATCCCTCTTGTTCCGCCAACGCGTTGCAACTATGGTGCGCAAATCGGGCATTATTATGCCAATTTTAAGTGTCACTCAGTAGTCTTTCTGGCGAATAGGGTGTGTTTGGATTATACCACGCCCAAAATGAATAACGCCGACAAGGGAAAAAAGTATGTTTTACGGTTCAATCACAGCTCTTATCACGCCATTTCGCGATGGAAATGTTGATAAGAAGGCGTTTGGTGACCTGATTGAGTTTCAGATAGAGCAGGGCACAAAGGGGCTTGTGCCAGTGGGAACCACAGGGGAAAGTCCCACCGTGTCCCATGAGGAACACCGCCAAATCGTATCCCAATGTGTTGAAGTTGCCGCCGGGCGCGTACCCGTGATTGCGGGGGCCGGTTCCAATTCCACCCGTGAGGCTGTTGCGTTGGCAATTTTTGCCAAAGAAGCCGGAGCCGATGGCGTATTATCCGTTTCCCCCTATTACAACAAACCAAATCAGGAGGGGCAATTTCAGCATTTCAAAGCCGTTGCTGATGCCTGTAAAATTCCTGTGTTTCTGTATAATATTCCAGGCCGTTCTATCGTTGAAATTGGTGTTGAGACTATGGTGCGCTTGCGTGAAAATTGCCCCAATATTGTGGGCGTAAAAGATGCAACGGCAAATATGGCCCGCGCAAGCCTTGATCGCTATCATTTGGGTGAAGATTTTATCCAACTATCAGGGGAAGATATGACGGCAATTGGCTATAATGCCCATGGGGGAAGGGGGTGCATTTCGGTTACCTCAAATGTTGCCCCGGCATTGTGCGCTCAGTTGCAAGAGGCATGCCAAGCCGACAATTACGCTGAGGCTATAAAAATTCAGGATAGGCTTATTCCATTGCATGAGGCTTTGTTCATTGAGCCAAATCCGGCGGGCGTGAAATACGCGGCGGAAAAACTTGGTCTGTGTACTGCACAATTGCGCCTTCCCATGGTGCCATTAAGAGATGATACTAAGGTAATTATTGATGCAGCTCTGGCCCATGCGGGCTTGATTTAGGCGTAGAATATGGCCGCTAAG
>JAJRRG010000183.1 GCA_024279675.1 Alphaproteobacteria bacterium | reverse complement strand
GAAACCTGCGGCCAAGAAAAAGCCAGCAGTAAAGAAAAAACCAGCAGTCAAAAAGAAACCGGCTGCAGAATAACAACATATAAAGAAACACATGAACAAAAAAAATCAAGATCAGCACCTGCCATCCCTTCCAAGTAAGGAGCAGGTGCTTGAAGCCTTGGAGCAACACTCTGAATTGCGCACTAAACGCGATTTAACCCGTTATTTCGCCATCAAGGGGGACTTACGTAGCCCCTTCAAAAAACTCATTCGCACATTGGAAGACGATGGATTGCTGGCCCGCAAGGGCAAAACCATGCGCCGCGCCAAAGAACTCCCCCGCGTTACCGTACTTGACATATTTAGCGATTGCGACCCTGACGCGCTGGTGGCCCATCCGGCAAACTGGCTAGAAAATGAAGGCAAACCACCCCTCGTTCGCATCGAAGTCAAGCGCAACGACCGTACAATCCCCGGCCCCGGTGACCGAATTTTAGCCCGTATCTTTAAAGAGACGGGCCAGCGCGATAGCTATAGCGCCCACGCGATGAAAATTCTTGTCAAACCAAGGCGCGGCCAAATCGGTATCGTGAGATTGGATGCCAATGGCGCCCGGCTAATCCCCATTGATCGCAAGCAAAAAGAAATGCGCATTGGCCCCCACGACTTAAACAATGCCAAGGATGGCGATTTGGTTGAGGTGCAAACCAGCCCCAAGGGACGCCTGATGATCCCGTCCGCCAAGGTCACGGCAATCGTTGGCAATCCTATGTCCGAAGGGGCCGTGAGCCTTATCGCTCTGCATAATTTGGAAATCCCCTATCGGTTCCCAGCCGATGTTCTTAAGGCCGCCGACACAGCAAAACCTGCAACTGCTGCCGGGCGTGAGGATTGGCGCGATATTAACTTTGTCACCATCGACCCGGCCAGCGCCAAGGACCATGACGACGCTGTTTTTGCCAAACGCGATACGGATGATAAGAACCGCGGTGGGTACATCGTTTATGTCGCCATTGCCGATGTTGCCGCCTATGTCACACCGGGTTCCGCGCTGGACAAAGAAGCCTATTTACGCGGCAATTCAGTCTATTTCCCGGACCGGGTTGTCCCTATGTTGCCCGAGCGTATTTCCAACGACCTTTGCTCCTTAAGGGAAAGGGAAGATCGCCCCGCCCTCGCCTTAAGGATGGTGATTGATAAGTTTGGCAATAAAACATCCCATTCCTTCCACCGGGTGATGATGCGCATTGCGGTTGGCCTATCCTACACTGAAGCCCAGGCCGCCTTTGATGGCTATCCTGAGAACAAGGCGGCGGCATTCACCGATGATGTCCTGACGCCCCTGTGGAACGCCTATAAGGCAATGGCCAAGGCCCGCGACAAGCGCGGTCCCCTTGATCTGGATTTACCGGAAAGAAAGATCGTTTTGAATAAAGACGGCCATGTGGACAGGGTCTTTGTGCCAGAGCGGCGCGAGGCCAACCGCCTAATCGAAGAATTTATGGTCGGCGCCAATGTTTGTGCCGCCGAAACACTGGAACAAAAGAAAACGCCGCTTATATACCGTGTGCACGATCAGCCCGGACCGGAAAAACTGTTGGCACTCAAGGAGTTCCTGGGCTCCCTTGACGTAAAATTTGCCACATCCGCCGCCATTAAGCCTGCGCATTTCAACCAGATTTTGCACAAGGCCAAAGACACGGATAAATCCATTCAAGTGTCGGAAATGGTTTTGCGCTCACAGGCTCAGGCTGAATATAACCCGGTCAATTATGGACATTTTGGTCTAAACCTTGCCCGTTACGCCCATTTCACTTCACCGATCCGGCGCTATGCGGACTTGATAGTGCACCGCGCACTCATAACCGCCCTTGGATTGGGAAAAGACGGGTTAGCCAGCACAGATCCAGAAACGCTTGCTCAAGTCGCCCAGCACATCTCTGGCACCGAACGCAGGGCCATGGCCGCAGAGCGCCAAACTACCGACCGGCTTATCGCGCACTATTTGTCTGATTCTGTTGGCGCAAACTTCCCCGGCAAGATTTCTGGCGTAACAAAGTCCGGCTTGTTCGTTCAGCTTGATGAAACAGGGGCCGACGGCTTCATCCCTGCCTCAACCCTTGGGCGCGACTATTTCCACCACATTGAAGAACAACAAGCCATGATCGGGGAGAGAACCGGAGAACGGTTCCGCCTTGGTGACAACGTACGCGTGAAATTGGTTGAATCAGCCCCCATGGCTGGCTCCATGCGCTTTGAGATGATAAGCGAGGGTGAACGGGTCACGCCAATCAAAAGAGGACGCGGCAGCTCTAGACAGACTAGCAAAAACCCGCGTAAAGGAAACTTCAATAAAGGCAAAAGAGGAAGACGATGAGCGTATCAATTAAAACGAACGATAACGACACAACCAGCGCCACACCAAAACGCGACCTCATGCCTGCACTTTCTCGGGGTTGGCGGGGTAAGTGTCCTAATTGCGGGACGGGGAAAATATTTAGGGCCTACCTAAAGGTCAGCGACACCTGCAGTCATTGTAATGAGGATTTGAGCCATCACCGCGCCGATGATGCCCCCCCGTATCTGACAATTGTTATTGTCGGGCATATAATTATCGGTATAATGTTGCACTTGGAAATGGCATGGCACGTGCCCCCGATGGTCTATATATACACCCTTATTCCCCTCGCTATCATATTGCCGTTGCTTTTATTGCCGCTGATAAAGGGGGCAATTGTTGCCCTGCAATGGGCATTATTCATGCACGGGTTTGATCCTGAAAATCAGGATGATTAGGTAAAAATAAATCCTTGTGCGACAATTGCAAAATCCTTTTACAACAATTAGATGCAAAGCTTGACATTTGGTAGCAATTCACTATTTTCGCGCCAAAGTTTCAGCTGAGGCATAAGGCCCGGCATTTTTCAGGATGACACGATTATGGCCAAGGCAAATACCATCAAAGTCAAGATGGTCTCAACCGCTGATACCGGTTTTTTCTATGTGACTAAAAAGAATGCACGCACAATGACCGAAAAAATGGTCCAGCGTAAATATGATCCAAAAGTGCGCAAG
>JAJRRG010000182.1 GCA_024279675.1 Alphaproteobacteria bacterium | reverse complement strand
TTGCAACGCGCTTTCCGGTAAAATTCCAACGGCTAAATCTGAAAGAACTGCGCTGGTTATCGCTGTTGCGTTGGATGAGGTATAGGCAATGCGATAATCAATGCTCCTATTGTTTAAGGCCTCCACTGCGTCTGATCGCCAGCAACAACATTGGTCCCCAACCGCCAGGGGCAAGGGGTCAGACTTAATGGCCATGCCGTTGCGCCCCCCCACCCAATGCATTCTTTCGATGCGGAATAGTTCGCCAAACTCATGCTGCGTACCCTGGGTAAAAACAATCAAATCAAACTTTCCCGAGTGCATGCCCGCCAAAAGGTCCTCGGAGGCCAGGCACTTCACATCCACAGCAATTTTGGGATGGGTGCGCTGAAATTGCGACAGGATCACGGGTAAAAGGCGCACCGCATAATCATCCGGCACCCCAAAGCGAATGGACCCCGTTAGCTCGGCATTAGAAAAATGATCGACAATTTCGGCGTTGATTCTAAGCATGCGTCTTGCCTTGGCATACAACTCAACCCCTTGAGCGGTGAGGGTGATTGAGCGCCCCTCGCGGGAAAATAAAGCATCCCCAAGTCTTTCTTCCAACCGTTTGATCTGCATAGAAACAGCAGATTGGGTTTTGAATACCCGTCGTGCCGCTTCGGTAAAGCTGCCACAGTCGGCTATAACGCAAAAACTTTGCAATTGGTCTAAATCAAGGGGTGCTGCCATAGGTTTTGTCCATCACAAATATTCATAGGTGTGATGAAATCTATTTGTTAGACAAATGATTGGCAAGCCCCTAAATATAGATCATCAACCAGACGCACCGACCCATGAACTGGCCGTGAGGGCCTTATACTGGGGGAGGCAATCCCAAGGAGACTAACTATGAACGTATTCAATTCAATCAAATCATATTTCGCAAACAAAGCATCTGCTCATAATTTAGCCCAGATGGATGCCCACCAGCTCAATGATTTGGGTCTAAACCGCGGTGACTTATTTGACGCGCGTTTTATGGACGGTGCATCCCGTTCTGCTTTTTTTGCAACGCGTCGCAATCACATTGCAAACGTTTGGGTTAATTAAGTTTTTCGAATGTCTGAATAAATAGACGTTCGATCCGAACCCCCAGGGTCATAAAATGGCCTATCCCTTCTCAACTTAAATGTTGAGGAGGGTTTTTTGTTTTCCGAGTTTTTGTTTTTGATGAAATTTGTCAGTATAAAGGTTCAAATTTATAAAAGGTTGGCCTGTTATTGCGGTTTGATACCGGCCTCTGCTTCCAGCTGTTTAATTAATCCTAGCGCCACATAAATGGCAACGAACGCGAACGGTATGCTGCCCAAAACCGTGCCATAGGCAATCCCTGTAAGGTCGCCCCACATGGCCCCAACTAAAATAAAAGGTACAACGCCAATGGTCTGGCGCGCCCAGTTAAATCCAGTTGCCCACAGGGGCTTTCCAAGATTATTAAACGCTGCATTGGTGACAAACAAAAAGCCGTTAAACATGAATGCGGCGGCCGCAATTGTGCAGAACAGGGTGATCATGAGCGCCATATCGTCGGTTGCCGAATAGACATCAATAATGAAATTGCGTGCAAAATATAGAACAGCCCAAGCAAAGAGAACATAGCCGGCGTTAAACTTGAGGCCGTCAATCAATCCCTGTCGGGAGCGATGCAACAGGCCCGCCCCATAATTTTGTCCGATAATTGGCCCCACGGCCCCCGATAATGCAAAGATCACCCCAAATGCGAGGGGGACAAGACGATCAACCACCGCTTGACCAGCAATTGCGGCATCCCCATATTCAGAGACTTTTTGCGCAACGAAAAACAACCCAACCGGCGCCGCTAGATTTGTTGCCATGGCCGGCACGCCAAACTTAGCCATTTCCCACAGATCGCGAAGAATTTGCCGGATTGGGGACCACGAGACCATATTGTTAGCGATTAGAACCAGATAAAGACCAAGCACAGCAAAGCTTAGCCGGGCGATAAGGGAAACAATGGCTGCCCCGGTTATCTCAAGACCAAACACAAAGATGAAAATCGGGTCGAGGGTTGCAGTTAATACGCTTCCCGCCAATGTAATGTACATGGATTGCTTGGCGGCCCCCCATGCGCGTAAAATTCCCATGCTTACCATGCCAATTGCCATAAACGGCATGCCCGGCAGAATAATCATTAAATAAGTTTGTGCATGGCCAAGCGAGGCGCCGGTCGCCCCAAGACTGGCTAAAAACCAATCGGTTAAATATAATAATACACCGGCAAACACTGTCCCTAAAACAACGACCCCCACCAACGCAGACCCCGCGTACCGGCGCGCTAGCTCTTCTTTTTCCTGTCCAATGGATTTGGCAATGACGACGGAGGAGCCAATCATCATACCAACGGTAAGGGCAATGAGGAAGCCAATGACATAACTGGCGCGACCCACCGCTGCAGTTTGTGCCGGATCATTAAGTTTTGAAATGTAAAACAGGGTCACCGCATCAACAAAAAAGATTGCCATCATGCCAATCGCTGCGGTCGACGTCATGACAATAACGTGGCGCATGGTCGAACCTTCAGTAAACACAGCTTTGCGCCGACCAGTCTGCTTAGACATATAATTCTCCAAGAGGGGTGTGGTATTTAGTGATGAGGCCAAACGTATAGGGTGAGAAACAAAGGCGAGCAAGTTAACTCGTGCGCTGAGTTGATAATTGTTTCATCGAGGTGTTTGATATTATTCGCCTCTTATGGGAGGCAGGCTGGCAAGGAATTGATCCGCGCTGGCTTCCCAGGTGAATTGGCTGGCATATTTACGGCATGTTTCGCGCGGGATTTTTACGGCCTTTTTTGCGGCAACAGCCAAATCCTCATCCAGCACACCGGCACCGCCATCTCCAACGACATCTAATGGCCCCTGAACCGGATAGGCCGCAACAGGAATACCGCTGGCCATGGCTTCAAGGATCACAAGGCCAAACGTATCTGTTCTGGAGGGGAAAACAAAACAATCGGCGCTGGCATAGTATTTTGAAAGTTCTTCCCCGTGCTTTGCCCCCACAAAAGTCACGTCCTTATATTGTTCCTCTAACTGGGATAACAGCGGGCCATTCCCCACAACAATTTTGCTCCCCGGCAAATCAAGTTTTAAGAATGCCTCAGGATTTTTTTCCACTGACACGCGTCCCACATACAAAAATATGGGCTTGGGTAAATCAAACTCGGCGGATTTTTCATCCCTGTATTTGGGATTAAATACCGTGAGGTCGACGCCCAGAGACCAATTTGCAATATTTGTAAATCCCCAAGACTTGAGACGCTCCGCCACAGTATTGGAGGTGACAAGGCAATATTTTGCTGCCCGATGAAAGCGGCGCAATATTGAGTAGGAGAGCTTGAGCGAAATCGGAACACGTGCGTGCAAATACTCAGGGTATTGGGTGTGAAATGACGTGGAGAATGTCAGTTTGTTTTTAATGCAATAGCGCCGGGCCAATATGCCCAAAGGGCCTTCGGTTGCTATGTGAATATAATCAGGCGCAACTTCTTGTATGCGTTTTTTGACCTTGCGCGGGCCAGCAAACGATACACGGATTTCCTTATATGTTGGTAGGGGGAAAGTGTTAAATGCCGACGGTTCCAAAAATTCAACTTTGAATCCTTTGGCCCCAAGGTGCTTCTCCAGCTTTTCCAAGGTGCGAACAACGCCGTTAACTTGGGGGTGCCAAGCATCTGTCACTATAAGAATGGTTTTCATTACTTTTTTGCAATACCCCCCAACTTTGCAATACTCCCCATTCTCTTATTTACTCCGTCTAGAGCCTGCTCACAGGTCTCTATCATGGGTGAAGTGACAAGTCATGATATTGTGTAGTGATTTTTGAGATTATTGATGCGCCTAGGGAAGGGCTGCGAACCCGGCGGTAAACCCACGGAGCGACACGGGGATGCCGATGCCTTCCTCAGGGGTTTTGAATACCACAAATATTGCAGTCTGTCCGTTGGATAAAACGCTGATAAGTGTGTCGTCCATAACCACTTCAGCAATGCATCCGTTGGGCAAACAGCGCACAAAGGCGACCCGCCCCATATCCTGACCATCGACATTCAGCCCCAATCCATTGGGCAACAAAACGCCAAGCGGCACCAATACACGCAGTAAACGGGATTGTTGGTCAGCGGTTTTAAGAACGATAACGCTTAATCCAACATTGGGTTGATTCTCAGCTGTGACATTTTGAATAATGGCACATTGCTCAGAACTTGCGCCCGGCGGTGTATCGCAACTCATCTGCCAATCCCCATGTTGAGATCGCACAACCCCTTGAGAAAGCACTGGGGCATTTGAAGTACCAAGAATGACGAGCGCAAGGCCGACCACACGTAAGATTGGGGAAAGTAGGGCTGTGAATGAATGCGTCAATTTTTATAGGCTCCTAAATGTCAGGTCGCAGAGTGAATTCATGGCTGATTTTGTTGAATAGTGTTGGGCCTGTGTCAAGTTATTCAGCGGATTTATCCCAACAGGAAAGTGAAATTGTGGTTTGCCAGTAAAAATTCTATATTTAAGGCGGCATCATCATTTTTACTTGCGTTACCTCATGATTAAACTGTGGCGAGCATGAGGCGATTGGCGTGTACACTATCGCGGGAAATTGAACAATCCGGTTGATTTTTGGATTATCATCTACTTTGGTAGCTTTGGATTGAGTTTTTACAATGTAAATGGAGTGGCCGCGATTTTTTGTCACACCATAATGAGTTGCTAAACTATTGCGAATTGATCTAAATCAAAGAATATGTAAAACCCTGATTCACGTCAGGGTCGCTGTTTCTTGAACTGAAGCTGAGCATAGATGCTTGGTTTTCAAAGGAAGCAACACAAAATTGAATTTTCTAAGGGGGAATCCAGTGGTTAGTCTATTATCGCATTTGAGGAAAATCAGAGAAAAAATTAGCAAGTTTGCGCTTGGTTCACTTGCGGTTCTTATGGGCATGATACCATTATCTGCCCTTGCACAGTCTGAGCAACCACTGGGATACTCAGTTGATGGGCAAATAAACCTTCAAACATCCGCCACTCCGATAATGGATAGCATTATTGCTTTTCATAATGGGATTTTGATGTGGATTATTTCGGGTATTGTCGTTCTGGTGAGCCTCATCATGATTTATATCATGTTGCGATACAATTCTAAGGTTAATCCGACACCTTCAAAAACGACCCACAATACAATGATCGAAATTGTATGGACGGTTGCCCCGATTATTATCCTGATTGTTATTGCCATTCCCTCATTTGGCGTATTGGCCGATCAGCAAACAATTCCCGATGGGGAACGCAAATATCTTGGTTCAAACATATTCAGTTATGGGGAAGTTGAGCTGCCTGCACCTGAATTGACCATAAAAGCAACTGGTGTGCAGTGGAACTGGGAATATGATTATATGGATTATGAGGGGGTTGATTATTCTTCCTTCTTGCTGAGTGAAGAGGACCGTTTGTCCCTTAAACCAAGTGAGCCGCGTTTGTTGGCCACTGATTTTGATTTAGTGGTACCTGTTGGGGCAACGGTGCGGGTACAAGTAACCGCTGCCGATGTTATTCATGCCTTTGCGGTGCCTTCCTTTGGCATTAAAATTGATGCGGTTCCGGGCCGGTTGAATGAAACTTGGTTTAATGTTCAGCGCACGGGCATGTATTATGGTCAATGTTCTGAGCTTTGCGGAAAAGATCACGCCTATATGCCCATATCTGTACGCGTGGTTTCCAAGGAAGAATTCACCAAGTGGATTGCAGCGTTTCAAGCAGATGGTGTGGAGAGCGCAGCTGCTGTGCTTACGCCCATCATTTGATCGACAAGACAACGCAACGAACTTTACGAACACAATATAAGAATACGATATTTTTTAGGGGATAAGATTTATGGCTGAAGCAAAAGCTGGGCATCTCGATGCACATGGTAACCCAACCGGGTGGCGTCGTTATATCTATTCAACCAATCACAAGGATATCGGTACTATGTACCTTATCTTTGCAATTTTTGCGGGAATTGTAGGTGGCTCACTCTCAGGCTTTATGCGCTGGGAACTCGCAGAACCAGGTATTCAGATTTTTCACGGCTTGGCTGCAATGAGCTATGGTCTAGAAGGTGATGCGGCCATTGATGGCGGCAAGCATATGTATAATGTGTTCACCACTGCCCACGGGTTGATCATGATTTTCTTCATGGTCATGCCCGCTATGATTGGCGGATATGCCAACTGGTTTGTACCTTTGATGATTGGTGCACCGGATATGGCGTTTCCGCGCATGAATAACATTTCATTTTGGTTGCTCCCAGCCGCGTTCACATTGCTTATGATGTCGATGTTTGTTGAAGGTCCGCCGGGGG
Organism: Alphaproteobacteria bacterium; assembly: GCA_024279675.1. GTDB lineage: Bacteria > Pseudomonadota > Alphaproteobacteria > Rhizobiales > Devosiaceae > DROE01. The sequence continues at coordinate 863 of JAJRRG010000182.1, read as the reverse complement.
GCTTTGGTACCGGGGGTGGGTGGACTATTTATCCACCGCTCTCCACATCGGGCCAACCTGGTCCGGCGATGGATTTTGCTATCCTGTCGCTTCACTTGGCCGGGGCTTCCTCCATTCTTGGGGCGATTAACTTTATTACCACGATTTTCAACATGCGTGCACCGGGTATGACGATGCATAAAATGCCTTTGTTCCCATGGTCTATTTTAATTACAGCGTTTTTGTTGCTGCTTTCACTGCCAGTATTGGCGGGTGGCATCACCATGTTGCTAACCGACCGTAACTTTGGCACGACTTTCTTTGCGCCAGATGGGGGCGGGGATCCGGTATTGTTCCAGCATTTGTTCTGGTTCTTTGGACACCCTGAAGTGTATATTCTTATCCTTCCGGGTTTTGGTATTGTCTCCCACATTATTTCCACATTTTCCAAGAAGCCGAGTTTTGGATATTTGGGCATGGTGTATGCGATGATCGCTATTGGCTTTGTTGGGTTTGTCGTGTGGGCGCACCATATGTACACAACAGGTCTTTCCTTGGATGTTCAGCGCTATTTTGTTGCCGCGACGATGGTTATTGCTGTCCCGACAGGTGTCAAAATTTTCTCTTGGCTGGCGACCATGTGGGGCGGCTCGATTAGTTTTCGTACCCCCATGCTTTGGGCACTCGGCTTCATCTTCTTGTTCACCGTTGGTGGTGTAACCGGGGTTGTTTTAGCTAACGCTGGGGCAGATCGGGCTTTGCATGACACCTATTATGTTGTGGCCCATTTCCACTATGTGTTGTCCTTGGGTGCAGTGTTTTCAATCTTTGCCGCTTGGTACTATTGGTACCCCAAAATGTTTGGCTATATGTATAGCTCCATC
>JAJRRG010000181.1 GCA_024279675.1 Alphaproteobacteria bacterium | reverse complement strand
GCCGGGCAGGATGATGCGCTGATTGCAATGACCAACATGACTTATATTTCGCGCAATGACAGCAAGGGTAATGTGAACGCGATTATGTCTGATCTCGATCCTGTGTCGCGGATGGTTTATCCCACATTCATGTCGATTGCTGCCAATGCGCCCCATCCAAATGCGGCTAAAGTGTTGATTGCCTATTTGCTGGGTAATCCTGAAATGAACCTGCAAACAGAATTGACCAAACCTTATATTGAAGGGGCGAGTTTTGATATGTTGCAGGGACTTGCGCCCTATCATGACGCTGGTTCTGTTAGCCCGCGCTCCGATGTGCCGTTGCCCGTGGGTGGCGAAATCTGGGCAGAGATGAAGGGCTGGAATGTATCGGCTGACTTTATGTGGCAACAAGGGCCGAAACTGCGTGATTTTTGGTTAATTTACTCTAGCCTGTAATCACAGCGGGGAGCACAATCTATGGGGCAAATATGCTTAAGCGGGATTGTGAAATCCTATGGCAAAGAGGTCGTGGTTAAAAACCTCGACCTCACGGTTAATCCGGGTGAGTTTTTGACAATTCTTGGCCCTTCGGGTTGCGGAAAAACCACCACTTTGCGCATGATCGCTGGTTTGGAGGAACCTGATGAGGGGGATATCAAGCTTGGCGATCGTACGGTTTTTTCCCGCAATGAAGGGGTCATATTGCCCCCTGAAATGCGTGGGTTGGGCTTGATATTCCAAAGCTATGCTTTGTGGCCACACATGAATGTGGCAAAAAATATTACCTTGGCCTTAAAAGAGCAAAAGCTTTCCAAGGATGAGATTGAAGCGCGTTTGCAAAATGCGTTGGAGCTCGTTCAGCTGACTGGATATGCCCAACGATATCCTTCCGAGCTATCCGGGGGGCAACAACAACGCGTGGCCGTAGCCAGGTTGATTGCGTTGCGCCCCTCATATCTTTTGATGGATGAACCGCTTTCCAACCTTGATGCAACACTACGTACTGAAATGCGGGCTAGCCTAAAACGGTTGCATCGTGATTTAGATGCGACAACTGTTTATGTGACCCATGACCAGATTGAAGCCCTGACCTTGTCGGATCGTATTATCATCATGAACGAGGGCCGGATTATGCAGGAGGGCACCCCGTACGATATTTATCATCATCCTGCCAATCTGTTTGTCGCGGAGTTTATTGGTGATCCAGGGATCAACCTGTTTGAAGGCCATGTAGTCAAGGGCGTGCTTGAATGCGCGGACGTAAAAATCCCTGTTCCCGCCGCACTTAAAGACTATGAGGGTAAACTTGTTGCCGCTTGCCGACCTGAAAAAATTCAGATGTCCTATAAGGCCAAAAAAGGCTGGCAAGAGGTGAAGACCGAGATATTGCAACCCACCGGTGCTGACACGATTTTGGAGGTTAAGGCCGGTGATACATCAATTACTTTGTTGCAATCGGGATTTATTACGCTGGATGAAGGCACACCCTTGTGGATTAACTTTGATCTTGATGCGCTGAGCTTTTTTGACCCTGATACGCAAAATAATCTTCGCGTTGGCAAAGAATGATCAGGGGAGGCGGAAATCATGGCTTTAGTATCTAAAAATAGCACAAAACCGGCCTTTTGGTCACGCCAGAACATCAGCTATCAAGCCTATCGGCTTAAGCACAAACCAGAAATTATCATAGGTGTGTTGTGTTTGGCATTCCTTGGGTTTGTGGTGTTGGTGCCGCTAATACAGATTATTCGCGATGCCTTGACGTTCCAGAGTTATGATCTGGCCTATTATCCCGAAGGTGAGGTCGGGGCGTTTACCCTGTTTCATCTCGATCGGGTGTTTAATCAGCCCATTTCAGCGGCTCTTTTTTACAAGCCTCTGATGAATAGCCTTAAAATGGGCTTTACAGTGACGTTGATCGCCATCGTTGTTGGCTCGTCCCTTGCATGGCTTATGGTGCGTACAAATGTGCATTTCAAAGGCATTGTTGGCGCGATGCTGGTCTTTCCTTACATGATGCCATCCTGGGTTATGGCGCTGGCATGGCTCAGCCTATTCAAAAATGACCGGATTGGTGGCTCCGAAGGGGTGCTAACCTACCTCACTGGTGTGCAGGCACCCGACTGGGTGGCCTACGGATTCTTTCCCATCGTTATTACGCTGGCGCTACATTATTATGCCTATACCTATCTGCTGATTTCAGGGGCTTTGGCCACCGTTGATAGCGAATTGGAAGAAGCTGCTGCCACATGTGGCATGGGAAAGTGGAAACGTATCTGGTCAATTACCATGCCCTTGTTACTGCCCGCTTTAGGCTCGGCAATTGTTCTAACATTTATTCGAATATTGGGCACGTTCGGCACCCCGGCTTTGCTTGGTTTGCCTGTGCGGTTTGTCACGTTTTCAACTCAGATTTACGCCTCAATCAACGCGCGGAATGAGGGCGATGCCTATGTATTGGCGCTGGTGCTGATTGTGTTGGCGATTTCATTTATCTGGATAAATTCCCGCATCATCGGCGTGCGCAAGAGTTTTGTTACGATGACGGGCAAGGGGTTTCGCAAGCGCGAAAGTGATCTGGGTGCGTGGCGTTGGCCGGCGACTATTCTGGTTATCCTCTTTTTATGTATAACCGTGGTTTTACCGCTCACGTTACTGCTTTGGGAATCGCTAACGCTTATTCCCGGCGATTATAGTCTTGGGAATCTCACGACCTATTTCTGGGCTGGGCAGGGCAATGTTCAACTCGCCTATGGGGAGCCGGGGATTATTCACAATAAGGGTATTCTTGGCGCGTTGACCAATTCGATCAAGCTGGGTTTTGCCGCTGCTCTGTTTAATGGCGCGCTTGGTTTGCTGGTTGGATATGCTGTTGTGCGCGGGCGCGGTGCCTGGCTTTCCAAATGGCTTGAAGGCATAGCCTTTGCACCCTATATCTTCCCCTCCATTGCTTTGGGCGCTATTTATATTGGCATGTTCTCCACCAATATTGGGCCAATTCCTGCCCTTTATGGCACGTTTACAATTCTGATTTTGATTACTGTAATCAAAAATCTTCCCTTTACCTCACGCACTGGGATTGCGGCAATGTTGCAGATTCATAAGTCGCTGGAGGAAACAGCACGGGTGCAGGGCATTGGCTGGTTCCGACGAATGTTCCGAATAATCGTGCCACTCTCGATGAGTGGCTTGGTCGCTGGCATGTTGTTGACTTTCATCACCGCCATGCGAGAGCTGTCGCTTATTATCTTGCTTATATCGCCGGGAAATATGGTTCTTACTGGGTTGATATTTGGTTATCAGGAACAGGATATGGCCCAACATTCCAGTGCAGTTACGCTCATGCTGGTACTCATCATCATAACGATTAGCGTTATTGTACGGGTGATGTCGCGCAAGGCGGGCGTGGGACGGTTGAGCGTCACATAGGCCTTGTTAGTCAAGGGTTCAAGAAAAGCACCTTGCGCGTTGTTGCCCTAGTCGAGCACTGAATTGAGGGCCGGATAAAGGGCCAGATACTTCTGATAGATTTCCTCGTATCGCTCCGTAGCAATTGGGTCGGGATCAATGGTGGTGCCGGGGCGCACCATGGCGTCAATTCCCTCGTCAATGGACGCAAAACGACCAGCCCCATGGGCTGCGAGAATGGCGGAACCAACCGAGGGCGCATCAGGAGATTGGGGAATACGAACGGGCAATCCTGATGTATCGGCGTGGATTTGCATCCATAATTTTGAGGCGGTTGCGCCGCCTCCGACCGTTATTTGTGTGCCCTCATATCCCCCAGCTTTGAACGCATCCAGTATATTTTTCGTACCAAAGGATATGCCCTCCATGATGGCGCGGAAAATATGTTCAGGCCCATGGGCCAGTGTTAGACCAACAATGGCTCCTCGGGAATGGGGGTCAGTATAGGGGGTTCTATTACCCTGAAAATGGTCTTGCACAATGACCCCGTCAGCACCGGGTGGAAGTTCACTTGCAAGCTGGTTTAACTTTTCCATATCCATTGTGCCACCCATAAGTCGTCCAAGCCAGTTGATAATCGAGCCTGTTGAAGTCTGCCCTCCCTCAACGATGTAGCGATCTGGATAAACGATATCGGGATATGTTCCCCAGACGCCCTTGGCATGCAGGGGCGCGTTGGTGACCCCAAATTGCAAATGGGAGGAGCCGGTGATGAGGGCAAGTTTGCCGGGTTTATTGACGCCAAGCCCGATCATACCGATCAGGGCATCAGCGCCCCCTTGCACGACTTTTACGGATTGGGACAGGCCCAATTCATTTGCGGCTTTTGCGTTGAGTGTTGCGATTACTTCGCCGGGGGGGACGACACGATCAGGCCACTTCCCCTCCAAATCCTCAAGACCAAGTTTTGCCAGAATACCAGTGGCCCAGCCCCCATCGTGGCTGGAATAGTGCCAGCGCAGACCCACGTTGTTCAGGGAGGCACACCGTTCCCCGGTGAGGCAGAGGGTCAAATAATCCTGATATTCACAAATGGTATGGGCGGCATCAAAAATCTCAGGTTCATTGCGTTTGAGCCAAAGTGCTTTTGGGATCATCCATTCCGCAGAAACCGGGCCGTTTCCCGCGCTGTTTATCATCAAGCGATCATCGCCGGTTGCCAACACCGCATCTGCTTCCTTATCAGCGCGCACATCCATCCACATCAAGGCCGGGCGCAGGGGGCGGCCACCCTTATCCAGTGCCACAACAGTGCAACACGTGGTGGCATAGGCCATGGCTTCAATTTGGTTGGCGTCAATATTTGATTGCGCGATGGCGGCCCGTGTGGCCTTAACCAGAGAAGCCCACCAATCCTCTGGGTTTTGCTCAGCTCTGGCACCGGGGGAGCAATGTGTTTCATAGGGCTCAGCATGGGAGGCAAGGCATATGCCTTGCAGGTCAAATATACGCACGCGAAGGCTTTCAGTGCCACCGTCCGCCGCCAGATAATATGCCATGGTAATTCTCCCTGATTATAATGACGTTGAGTTTAACGCCTGCGTATCTATATTAGTTGTCTAAGATGAGTTGCGCAATTTCAGATGGCGCATCCCAATGGGGCATGTGGCCGGTTGGCATGAAATGCACACTTACCCGCGTGGGCATGTTGAGGGCATGGGTGGGGGGAATAATCTGATCGTTGGTACCGATGATTGCGCTAATTGGTATGTGTTTTGGCACATCAGCGATCGGGATTAAAATATCGAGGATTTGGCCCTTAGGCCCCGCCAGATTATTTGCCAACGCGCTTAATTTTCCGTTGGCGAGGGACGCAAGCATTTTATCCAGCGCATCAGATGACAGGGCGTCGCTCTTGGGGCTTAACTGGTGCAACAATCCGCGTAAATTATCGATATTGTGAACCTTCGCCATGCCGTGGATGAAGTCAGTGGAAATTTCCGGCCCCGCACCCAATGGCGCTATGAGGGTGAGGCTGGCAATGTTGAGTTCTGGCAATGTGGCGATATTGGCCGCAACCCATGCGCCAAGGGAATGGCCTATGATATGGAGCGGTTGGGGGAGGGTGCGCGCGAGGGATATTATATCCTGCACCAATTGATCCGGGGTTGTGGCTTGGGCGTTATTTGTTCCATGGCCGGGCAGGTCGGGCGCATAAACCTTGTGGCCCGCCCGTTTTAAGCTGGCTTCAAGTTGCGCCCAAGTCGTGGAATCTCCGGCGAACCCGTGGATCAGCAAATAGGTGTTTGTCCTTGTGGCATCTATCTGTGTGGTATGTGCTTCCATTACATCGCTGAGTTCGATGCGCCCACGGCGACCCGTGCCAATTATGCTTTGCAGAGGTATATTGGACTGACAGGCGAATAGACGGGCCGGGGGCGTGGCGCGAATGGGGGCGTTATTGTCGCGGATTGGCATGGGAGTTGGCGTGAAGGGTGGTGTGGGTGATTGCGTAGCCGATGGGAGAATAACCTCCTCTTGAGGAGCGGGTGCGGGCGTGCTCTTGCCTTCATCCCAATCCAAGGCATTTGTCACATCAATGAGCGCAATGGACTGTCCAACATCGACAATGTCACCGGGTTGGGCCAAGATTTCAATCAGAACACCTTCGCCTAGGGCTGGAAACTCAACCACGGTCTTGTCGGTTTCAACCTCAAGGATGGGATCGCCGCGTTTGAAGTTGTCTCCAACACTTACCAACCATTCAACAATGGTTCCCTGTTCCATGGTTTCCCCAAGGCGAGGCATTTTTAATGGGATTTTTGTCATGCTTTTATGCGCCAGTCTTGTTGGTTCATTGGAACATTTTCCGTGCTATTTTTTCGATCAGGGCGGGGGTTGGGACGGAGGCTGCTTCCAGTTTTGGTGAGACAGAGATTGGAATATCTTCCCCGGCAACCCGAATGACGGGTTCGTGCAGAAAATCAAAACATTCTTCGGAAATGCGTGCGGTTAATTCCGCCGCAACCCCTGCAGTCAGCACACTTTCGGTCACCACCATTGCCCGACCCGTCTGTTCTACGAAGGGACGTATGGTCTCAAAATCCAGCGGGTTTAACGTGCGCAAATCTATCACCGTTGCTTCGATACCCGTTGCGGCCAGTTTTGGAGCGGCCTCAAGGGCAAAATGCACCTGACGCGAATAGGTCACGATCACAAGATCAGCCCCGTGTCGCAACACGTTAGCTTCGCCCCATGCGGGCGGTTCGCGCGTTAGGTCGACATCTTGCTTGAGTGTATAAAGCCCCTTGTGTTCAATGAAAACAACCGGGTCAGGTTGGGCCATGGCCTGACGCAACAGGTGATAGGCATCACTTACCGTGGCGGGCATGGCAAGGCGAAGGCCCGGCGTGTGCATGATATATCCCTCAAGGCTCTGGGAATGCTGCGCCCCGGCTGACCGGCCGGTTCCCCCTTGCGTTCTGAGCACCATGGGCACACCGATCTGACCGCCAAACATATAGCGGATTTTTGCCGCCTGATTGCCAAGTTGGTCCATGGTCATGCCGATGAAATCCACATACATAAGTTCAGCGACGGGGCGCAGGCCGGTCATGGCGGCCCCGATTGCCGCGCCAACAATACCGGCCTCGGATATGGGGGTGTCCAGAACGCGGGTTTCCCCGAACATTGTGATCAGGTCTTTTGTTACGCCATAGGCTCCCCCGTAGCGGCCAACTTCTTCGCCCATAATAATCACGTTATCATCGGCCTTCATTTGATCAATCAAGGCTTGTCTGAGGGCATCGCGGTAGGTCATCATTGTCATGTTCAGTGCCCTCCATTTGCGGGGAGTTCGCGGGATAAAACACGTGATAAACGCGTTTGTAGCGGTTCGGGTTCGGGTTGATCTGGTGCATATACATCGCGGAACATGGAGGTGAGGGGTGGCTCTGTCTGGCCCATGGTGAAATCTATGGTGGCGTCCATTTCAGCACTGATGTCTACGTCCAGACTATTCAATTCCGCGTCGTTTGAAATCTTGCTTTCAATCAACAGGTTTCGAGCAAATGCAATTGGGTCTTTTTGACGTCCGGTTTCCTCCTCGTTTGAGTCGCGATAGGGGGATTTGTCCTTTCGGGCATGGCCATAAAAACGGTAGCAATCCACAACAAGAAAACCGGGTATTCCTTTGCGTGCATCGTCAATCATGGTTTGGGCGGTTTCTGCCACGGTCTCGACATCCAGCCCGTCCACGGTTTGAGCATTAAGACCAAAGGCGGCGGCCCGTTCGTGCAGAACGGGGTTGGCGGTTGCTTGGTCTATACGTGTGCCCATGCCATATTGATTGTTGATGCAACAGAACAAAACAGGCAACTTCCAAAGTGCCGCCATGTTCATGGATTCATATAAAACGCCTTGACCCGTTGCCCCATCCCCAAAGAATGCAACGGATACAGCGCCTGTTTTTTTGTGCAGGGCGGATAGTCCAGCCCCAACGACCGCTGGAATTCCCCCGCCCACAATGGCATTTGCGCCCAAATGCCCCAGTCCCATGTCTGCAATGTGCATTGAGCCGCCCTTGCCATGGCAATATCCGGCTTCCTTGCCGCCAATTTCGGCCATCATTCTTGCGGGGTCTGCACCACGGGCCAGAAAGATGCCATGACCCCGGTGATGGGTAGTAAACGTATCCTTAGGCTCCATGGCCGCGCAAACGCCCGCCGCCGCGCTCTCCTCGCCAATGGACAAGTGCAACATGGAGCCGGCGGACTGGCCGCGCACAAATAATTCGCCAACCCGCTCTTCAAAACTGCGTATGCGGCACATGGTGCGATAAAGGGCAAACAGATTGCTGTTGGTGCCAGAGAATTCCTGGTCGTCTGTCCGTGCTGAATTCATCATGGCTCCTAACGGCTCCTAAAGTTTGGTTATGTAAATACGTTTGACTATATGAGTTTATATTGGCGAGCTTTGTTGCGCAAAAAAGGCAACCCATTGCCCATAACTTCTGCCTCACTGGGGGCCACGGGACGCCAAACTGAGAGTCCTGATGAAATTTCGGGGGGCATGTTAATGAAGCTTTCCATGGCCAGCCCTCCCTTGAAATTTATCGCGGCAAGGGCACCAAAGATTTCGTCCCACCCACAGGTTCCAGCGCCGGGAGTGCCGCGATCAGATTCTGAAAGATGAATATACTTTAGATGTTCGCGTGCATCTAAAATTCCCTGCGCGATACCTTTCTCCTCAATATTCATGTGGTAGGTATCCAGATGAATAAATAGATTATCTGCCCCCACTTTTTCAACCATCTCCAGCGCTTGCCACCCGGTGTTTATCAGGTGCGTTTCATAGCGATTGACTGGTTCGATGCCGAATAGAAGGCCAAGAGACTTTGCGTATTTTGCAGATTCGCTAAGGGCGCGGGCAACATTGTCCAGCTCTGTTTGCGTTGGTGGCAATCCCGTTCGCTCGCCGATCCCACCGTAGGTTACGCCGCTGAGGGCTTCGCATCCCATTTGTGCCGTTTTGTCCAGAGCGATTTTGAGAAATTCAACCGCCGCATCCGGGTCCTTTGAGGGCCATGCATATTCCGGCAGCCCAAGAGAGCAAACGGCACGCATCTTGTTCTTTTTCAGCAGTGCGCGTGAGTGGGCCGTATCAACTCCGCCCGGATTTAACAGCGCGATCTCAAGAAAATCCATTTTATATTTCACCGCTTGAGCAACCGCGCGTTCGGCACCATCCCTGTCCCACGACATGGTCCACATGCTCGTATGTACGCCAAAACCTTCCATGTCTGTTCCTTTTTATTCGCGCACTATATTCAGATTTGATATATAAATCCAGTTGACTTAGTCTTTTATCAAACTAAGATGGCATTTGCTAACAGCTTGTACAAGAAACATTTTTGTATGATTTGAAAGCTACATAAAAGTTACGGTTGGTTTGCTGATCGTCTATGAAAAGAGCGCGCGGAATAGCATTTGTTACTCCACTTTTCGACAATATTTAATTGTTGGAATTTTTAAGCGCCGGGATACTTTGACAATTGTCTGGTCATGTGACGGGATTTATTGGAGTAAAAAATGTGTCTGCGTCGCAGGGCGCTTAACTATTTGGGAGAATAGGAAATGAAATCCACTTTGAAAATTCTGGCGGGCGTTTTAGCTGTCAGTACCGCTTTGACGGTAGCAGCGCCAGTCAGCGCACAGGAAGTATCCATTGCAACTGTTGTTAAAATTGCCGGGATTCAATGGTTCAATCGTATGGAAGAGGGCGTAAAAGATTATGCCGCTGATACGGGTATCAATGCTTTTCAAGTAGGCCCTGCACAGGCTGATCCGCAACAACAGGTTGCTTTGATTGAAGATATGATTGCGCAGGGCGTTAACGCCATTGCTGTTGTGCCTATGTCACCGGAGGCTCTTGAGCCAGTTCTCAAACGCGCGCAGGAAGCCGGCATTGTTGTGGTGAGCCATGAGGCCGCCAGCCAACAGAATATCAGTTATGATATTGAAGCATTCCAAAATGAAGATTTTGGTGCGAACCTGATGAAAAACCTTGCCGCATGTATGGGTGGCGAAGGTGAATACGCTGTCTTTGTTGGGTCT
>JAJRRG010000180.1 GCA_024279675.1 Alphaproteobacteria bacterium | reverse complement strand
GCTAAGAAAACCGCCATCGAACTGGGTATCCCGTGCGTTCCCGGATCCGAAGGCGAAGTAAAGTCCGCCAAAGAAGCCATTGAAATTGGTAATTCTATTGGTTACCCCGTGTTGGTCAAAGCTGCTTCAGGCGGCGGTGGTCGGGGTATGAAACTGGCCAAATCTGCAGATGAAATGGAAACCGCCTGGTCAACTGCCCGCTCCGAAGCCAAAGCGAACTTTGGCGACGATGCTGTATATATTGAAAAATACCTCACAACACCCCGCCACATTGAAATTCAAATTATTGGAGATGGCAAAGGTCACGCCATACATTTGGGCGATCGTGATTGTTCACTCCAACGGCGCCACCAAAAAGTATGGGAAGAAGCAACTGCCCCCTCACTAACAGAAAAACAACGCGCCGATATTGGGAAAATCTGTGCCGACGCCATGAAAAAATTACACTATTCAGGCGCAGGTACCATTGAGTTTTTATATGAAAACAATGAATTTTATTTCATTGAAATGAATACAAGAGTTCAAGTGGAGCATCCGGTCACCGAGCGCATAACCAACATTGACATTGTGTACGAACAAATACGCGTCGCGGCGGGTGAAGGTCTTAACCTGAAACAAAGCGATATTCAATTTTGGGGACACGCCATCGAACTGCGAATTAACGCCGAAGATGGACGCACCTTTATCCCCTCACCGGGGAAAATAACCTATTATCACCCCGCCGGTGGCGTGGGAATTCGTGTGGATGCCGCAATTTATCAGGGCTATACGGTGCCCCCCTATTATGATTCTCTTATCGCTAAATTGATCGTGCACGGCAAAAATCGCCCGGAATGTCTCCAGCGGCTTCGTCGAGCTGTTGATGAGTTCATCATAGATGGCATCAATACGACGCTGCCCCTGTTCAAAGACCTGCTGGACGAGCCTGATATTATCTCTGGGGATTATGACATCCATTGGCTGGAAAAATATCTGGAACGCACCAGCTAGGGTCATGACTGAGACCTTCGACCCGTTTGACATGGAACTCACCCCGGACTTGGTTATCCGTGCCTATCAGGCTGGGATATTCCCCATGTCTGAAAGCGAAAAACATCTAGATGTGTTTTGGGTCAGCCCGGAACAGCGCGGCATCATCCCCCTTGACGGATTCAAAATATCAAAATCCCTGCGCAAAGCGCTGAAAAACCACGGGTTTACCATTAAAGTCGACACTGATTTTCAGGGGGTGATTGAGGGGTGCTCCCACGCGGGAACGGACCGGGACAGCACGTGGATCAGCCCCACAATTATTAATGTTTACGCGCAATTATTTGAACGTAATATCTGCCACACGGTTGAAGTATGGGCGGATAATGAGTTGGTGGGCGGCTTGTATGGCCTGTCCCTTGGGGGCGCTTTCTTTGGGGAAAGCATGTTCCACCGCCGCACAAATGCCTCAAAAATCGCCCTCGCCCATCTGGTCCAGCGTTTGCGGGCCGGACATTACACTCTGCTTGACACCCAATTCATTTCCAACCATCTGGCAAGCTTGGGTGCCATAGAAATCGAGCGGTCCGATTATGAAAAGCGTCTGCACGCCGCCCTTATGCACGATGGAGATTTTAATCGGGTTGATAATTTACCACGCGATTTGTTGGCTAGATATTCGAGCTAACGCGCATCCGGGGGCGGAACATCGGAGGTTTGTGCGCAGGCAACCAGCCATAAATCATAAACCGCATGGTCAATAGCATTGAGCGCTGGACTGTCAGCAAACATCCACCCGGTAAAAATCCGGGTTGTCGTTCCCTTCAAGCTCACCTGATCAACCTCAACAAACACAGACACCCGTTGCGCTTCTGTCGGGGGGCGTGAATAGCAGGCACGCGGGGTAAGCTGCAATGCACCGAACTGCACAGTCTCGCCAATATAAACATCAAACTGCGTGAGACGCCCGGTAATTTTGTCCAAGCCAGCGAAAACGGCAACGGGATTGGCAATCGTTGCCCCGTACGCCGAAAAACTACCCAGCCCAATTAGCAAAGCAAGAAGACAAACCCGAATAAAGCGGGCAAGGCGTAAGATTCTTAAAATGTAATCACTCATAGGCGGCAAACTACTAAAATGAGAAAGTCCTCTTTCTCGACTGCACGATTATCCGGGATACATATGCTGGCGCATCCATAATGCAAAACCCTTAATGCAAAACTCTTAATGCAAAACCCTTGCCCGGCTGTTGTTGGCTAATTTTGTTTTATGGTGACCAGGCGTCATAATCAGCACTCACCCGAGGACGTTCACCCTTTGCCAACGTACTACTTTGGGGGCGATAAGCCTTCGCGCTTCCGGTTAAATTTTGTTGATGGGGTTGTTCCCAGAACTTTTGCTCATAACGCTCATCATCGGGCAAAACATCCGTACGGTAATGCATCCAGCCGTGCCAACCCGGTGGAATCGCCGAGGCTTCAACCGGGCCATTATAAATTACCCAGCGTTTTGGTCCTTTGCGTGCCATGTAATAACGGTTACCCGCTTCATCGGAGCCCACATGCTTGCCGTGAAGCCAAGTATGCCACCGTGTGCCCAAAGTTTGTTTGTTCCACCAAATGAAAAGTTCTGAAATGAACTGCATCGAAAAGCCCTATCCGCCAAAAGTCTCAAACCATCGTTGTGAAAAAGCATTTATCACGCATCCCCTTGAGGGCAAAGCACTGATTTGCATAAATGCTGTGACACATAGGCCTTTAGAATACTGGGGCATGTGGTGAAGGAAAACCATTTGGCAGAAATATTAGATCAAAGGATTTCCAAAATTTAGTGAATTCCACCTAAAATGAGGACGATAGAATGCGATCCACATCATCTTGGATCGAATCCATCGCTTTAACCTGCTCCGCCTGATATTCGCGCGCATCCGCAAGTTGCTGGTGTTTTTCGCCCTCTAAATCCAACTGCTCAGCCATTCCTTCCACCACATATCGCTCCCCAACCAACTTGAGTTCTCGTGTATCGGAAAGAACCCAATTAATATGTTGCATCAGGCCAATGGGCGAAATGGGCTTGACCAGCACGGCCTGCGCCCCAAGGCGTAAGGCGCTCTCAACCGCATTTTTTCCAGCACGCGAAAACATAACTAAAATTGGTACCACGCAAAGGGGAAACATTTTTTGGTGGCGAATCAATTTCAAAAAATGACGCCCCTTATAGGGGCCTGCATTCCAGTCCATCAGCACAAGCGAGGGGATATCCATAAGCATCGAACTCACAGCATCTTCGCTATCTGCAAAAACACGAACCTGTCTGCAACCGAAATTTGCCAACATTGCCCGCAGTAAATGCTGCATCTGCTTGTTTGGCTCAATGATTACAATCGATTTCTCTTCACTTTTAAACGGCCCAGAGGCATGTCCACGTGTCATATTGCACATTCCTTTTTTGGATACGCGTGCATTGCATTTAAAAATAATGCCCTTGACACAAGCATAAATCTAGCTCGGTTCACTCCCCTTGGGATTCGCACGTGAACAAGCATTTACCTTCAATTTATATCCATGGAAAAAAAGGCGTACTAATTGATGGGTTTAGCCTAAATTCTAAGAGTCATTTTTCAACTCAGACCCGGCTAAATTCGTAGGCAATTTTTTCCCACTCCCCCAAACAGCACAAGGCAACTTGTCCCCGTTATTCACAATTTATCTACTATATTTAGTAAAAATTCACTCGGCACCCACTACACATGGCATCTACTGCATATTTCACACTTGACCTAAATCCACCTCATGATAGATTTTATTTCGTTGCGAAATTGATTTTGTACCCGCTTTCACCTCGAACTTAACTCAGTCTAGTGAGTTCTTTTCATAGGTGATCATAAAGCGGGTAAAGTTGAGTTGATGTTGCGTATGGTTACGCCTCCTATTCTGTGGAGAACCGTAAAAATACGTGCATAACTTAACGCAGGTGGGTTGGCCTTCCTTCACAAGAAGGGCATGTACTCATCAACAAATTTCAATTTTAAGACCCTTAGAACTTGATTGGTTCGGCAAAGATCGAACGTGTCAGATATTAAGGAAACAGGGTTGATCGTCGGACAGTTTTTGGCCGGTGATCTGGGGCAGTAAAAATAATCAAAGGTTAGAACCTGAGATTGGTCGGTGGCGCTTTATCGTGTCCGCCTTTAGCTAAGGGTAATAATATAATGCGCGTTGAACGTCAGTTCACTAAGTCTGGACAATCGGCCTATGAAG
>JAJRRG010000179.1 GCA_024279675.1 Alphaproteobacteria bacterium | reverse complement strand
TCTTTGCACCGCCGCCGATCCGATCTTCGGGATTTAACCTGATATCCATATTGCCCTGACGTGTTGGCGCTTAACTGCCCAACTGTTCCCATAAACAGACTAATTGTGGCTGGTTTATGGGGGGTAAAGGGATGTGGTTAATGGGGGGAAATATTGAGATAATTTTTGGGTATAAACAAAGGTAATCCTTGCATAAATTCATCCTCTTTTGGCCTAATCCATTTTGTATCCCCCCACCCTTAATCCCTCCCCATTTTGGGGGAGGGAAGAGAAGGCGGCCAGATCAACCCTCGTTGCATGAAATTGCATATTAATGCAATTATTCAGCCTTTGTCGCATGTGATAAACCAATCCAGAGGCTCAGAAATATTGGATTGCCGCGCGTCCAAAGAGCGCTCGCAATGACGCGCATGCGATGATCGCACTTTAGTTTACAAATTTAGACTTGTAACGCATGGTGATGGAGGAGGGATTTATGGAAGCACTTGCAGCATTCTTTCTCGAAATATGGAACTCATATCTTTTGCTTTCGCCGTTCGAGCGGTTAGGGGGCGCAATCGGCGTTGTCCTACCTGTTGCTACACCCGTATGGCTTTTTACATGGCGAAAAATGCGTGGTGGAAAACTTAGCGCAATCGCTGTGTCAAAGCGAGATCGAGAGACTCGTATTTCCGCTGAAGCAAAGCGGGACGATGTAATAGACCAACTAAAACTTGCTCGAAAAGAATGCGAAACTGCGGAACGAGAAAACGCAACGACTGCTTTAGCGCTGTTTGAAAAGGAAATGAACGACGGAAATTCCATCAAAGGGCTCCATGTGCTGAATGATCATTTTCTTGAAAATCGGCCAACGCTTAGCAAAATGGCGGTGGAATTGGCAAAACTTCATGCCCTAAGGGGCGATATGGAAGAACCTGAATATTATGTGCACGGATTGCGATTCGCAAACTTAGCCATAGAGCTGGACAAAAAGAACAAAATAGCAATCTCTCTTGCGGCGGAACTAGCCGAGGAAGTGCGCATAGAAAGCGACGCGGGGCGAGTTGATGCTGAAAACATTGATCTGGATGCACCGGGAGATTTTTTGGTTCCTGCGACGCGGGAAGAAAAGGAAGTATTGGCGAGTAAGCTGTATAGCATGGCAATAATTCAACAACACAAGAGACAATACACCTCCGCTTTGTTGCATGTCCGTCGCTGTCTAAGAGTTCATAAAGTAACTATTTCGCCAAGTAATCCAATTTTTCTGACTGCAAGGTATCTTGAGGCAGAAATTCTAAATAACCTTAAACAACATCAAAGAGCATTTGATTTAATCAAAACAGTGATCGTTGATGAAACCCAAGTATTTGGGTTCAAACATAGGTCAACACTTATTTCACGGAACCTTGAAACTCGAATTCTCACAAACCTTGAACGATATCAAAAGGCGCTGGACAAAATTCAGGCTCTAATTATTGATCAAACCATAGAACTAGGACCAACTGATCGCAATACACTCGTTTCACGACATCTTGAAGTTATGAATTTACGTAGTTTGGGACAAAAGAACCTAGCGCGATCAAAATTGCAAAAACTCATGCCGCTAGAAAAGAAAGTGCTGGGCGATGAGAATGCGGATGTGAAATATTCCAGTTCTATGCTGAAATCATTGCTTGAGGAAGAGGAATAGTACAAGCCGACTTTAAACAGCTTTGTATTATTGGAACCTCGTCCTTCGACAAGCTCAAGATGAAGTTGAGTGTTGCGCACAGCGTGGGAAAATCGGGTAAATGAGTATGTTATTGAGCTTCAGTTTGCCTCAACTACTTTTCATACACAGTAACGTGCATTTTGCTTTGGTTTGTAAAAGGCGAACCCTGCCAATCGCCCCAACGCGATTTGAGTTGCAAGCCAGCCAATTTGGCCATCAGGTCGATTTCGCTAGGCCAGGCATAGCGCATGGGAAGGGGAACAAGCTTTACCCCCTCTGGCGTTATGCGAATACGTTGAAATTCAAACATCTGATTTACCGGATCGTGGGTCGCGGCCTCAATCCATGCGGAGTGCATATCAATTTTCATGGTACGCATACGCTGACCATTTTCAAAGTCTGAAAAATCAGGGACAAAGGTTTCAATCAAAAAAGTACCATTCTTGTTCAAACGATCTGCAACATTTTTGAAGCAACGCAGTTGAGCTTCCTGGCTCGGCAGATTAAACAAGGTGTTGTACACTAAAAATACGTGGTCGAATGGCCCCTCAATCGCGACGTCGGCATAATCCCCGATCACAATGGGAATGTCATTACCGCCTGATTTCTTCCGCAATAAATCGACCATTTCGGTTGATCCTTCGATCCCCGAGATTTCAAAACCCATTTCTGCCAACGGCAGGGCCATGCGCCCGCTACCGATTGCCAACTCAAGAATTTGTGCACCGTCACCAGCTATTTGAGCGATCGCATCAACACTCAATTTTGTCGTATCTGGATTGTGCAACGTGTCATAATCTGCCGCGTTGAGCTCGCCGAATGTAGTCGTTCCAAAGCCATGCATTTCACGTCTCCCAAATAGTTCTCAAGAGCGAAACCCTAAACGTCCAAATTGGCCACATTCAATGCGTTTTTAAGGATGAAATCCCGGCGCGGCTCCACAAGGTCGCCCATCAATTCAGAGAATAACGTGTCCGTATCATCGCTCTGGTTGATCTCAACACGGAGCAATGTGCGGGCGTTGGGGTCAAGGGTGGTTTCCCAAAGTTGTTCTGGATTCATTTCCCCCAGACCCTTATAGCGTTGCAGGGTAATGCCTTTACGCCCGGCCTTTGTCACCGCATCAAACAGTGAGAAGGGGCCAAAAATTGGCGTTGTAATATCCTTGCGCAATAATTTTGCCGCATGGGCATACATGTCTGAGATACCCGCCGCCGTGTCGCGCAACTTGCGCAAATCCGCAGAACTCAACAGGGAAGCATCCAGTACATGGCTTTCTTCAACCCCGCGCACGGTGCGCCAAAAACGCAGACCGTCCTGCCCGTCAGATTCTCCGCGCCAACCGCGTTCCACCTCGTCCGACATCATATCAAGCCGCGTGGCGATCTCATCGGCCATCTTTTGAGCCTTGTCCGCTTCCACCAATGCATCCACTTCAATGGCCCCGGCAATGGTTGCTTGCTCAACAACACGCCGATCATAACGTTCATTTAGACCATTAATAGCGTGCACCACATCGCGGGCCTGCTCGGCCATGGCCGTAAGATCGGCCCCCTTATGCACCACCCCTTCTGAGGAGGTAAGGATCGCATCATCGGTGCCTGTGACCAACAGATAATTTTCCAGCGCTTCCTCATCCTTGAGATATTGCTCGGACTGACCGCGCTTAATTTTATACAAGGGCGGCTGGGCGATCAGCAAATGACCGCGCTCAATCAATTCAGGCATTTGACGGAAGAAAAACGTCAACAAAAGCGTGCGAATGTGTGCCCCGTCAATATCCGCATCAGTCATGATGATGATCTTGTGGTAACGTAATTTATCAGCGTCAAATTCCTCGCGGCCAATGCCTGTGCCAAGGGCCGTGATCAATGTGCCCACCTGTTCAGAACCCAGCATCCGGTCGAACCGAGCCCGTTCCACATTGAGAATTTTACCACGCAAGGGCAGCACGGCCTGGGTCGCGCGATCACGCCCCTGTTTGGCAGAGCCG
This sequence comes from Alphaproteobacteria bacterium, assembly GCA_024279675.1. Taxonomy (GTDB): domain Bacteria; phylum Pseudomonadota; class Alphaproteobacteria; order Rhizobiales; family Devosiaceae; genus DROE01. Next base: position 7,714 of record JAJRRG010000179.1, on the reverse strand, counting down.
CCGGCTGAGTCCCCTTCCACGATGAATATTTCAGATTTTGCCGGGTCACGTTCCTGACAATCGGCCAGTTTTCCGGGTAGGGAGGAAATATCCAGCGCCGATTTGCGCCGGGTCAACTCACGCGCTTTGCGGGCCGCCATACGCGCGGCGGCAGCTTCTGCCACCTTGCCGACAACCGCCCTGGCCTCAACCGGATTTTCTTCAAACCATTGGCCCAATCGGTCGTTGACCGCGCTTTCAACAATGGGGCGCACTTCGGAGGAAACGAGTTTGTCTTTGGTTTGTGAAGAAAATTTAGGGTCGGGAACTTTCACCGAAAGTACGCAGGTCAGGCCCTCCCGACAATCATCGCCGGTCAGGGAGACTTTCTCACGTTTCAAAATGCCCGACTTATCCGCATAACCCGTCACCTGCCGGGTTAAAGCGCCACGAAGGCCCGCCAAATGGGTGCCGCCATCGCGCTGGGGGATGTTATTGGTAAAACACAGGACATTTTCATGATAAGAGTCATTCCACCACAGGGCGACCTCAACAGAGGTACCATTCTTTTCCACATTGAAGGTAATAGGCGCCGTAATGAGCGGGGATTTTGCCTTATCAAGGTATTTCACAAAGGCCTCAAGGCCACCCTCATAATGCAGATCAATCTCTTGTTTTTCCGCCGAACGATTATCGGTTAGCAGGATATGCACCCCCGAATTGAGGAACGCCAATTCACGCAAACGATGTTCTAGGGTTTTGAAATCAAACTCCACCATGGTGAAGGTTTCGCTTGAGGGCATAAACGACAATTCAGTGCCGGTAAAATCCCCCGCGTCCCCGGTTCTTTCAAGGGGGCCATCGGCCACCCCATGGGTAAAGCTGATCTCATGGAAACCACCAGTGCGACCAATTTTTAGCTTTAGCCAAACGGAAAGCGCGTTAACAACAGAAACACCCACCCCGTGCAAACCGCCTGAAACCTTATAGGAATTTTGATCAAATTTTCCCCCGGCATGGAGCTGGGTCATAATAACTTCGGCGGCGGAAACCCCCTCTTCCTTGTGGATATCCACCGGAATACCACGCCCGTTGTCAGTCACAGAAACCGACCCATCGGCGTTCAACGTCACAGTTACAAGGTCCGCATGTCCCGCCAAAGCCTCATCGATGGCGTTGTCCACCACCTCATAAACCATATGGTGCAGGCCCGAACCATCGTCCGTATCGCCAATATACATGCCCGGGCGCTTACGAACAGCATCTAACCCTTTGAGAACCTTAATAGAATCAGCGCTGTATTCCTGGGATGGATTAACGTTTTTAGTATCGTTATCTGTATCGTTCATAGGGGGCGAATCACCTTGGTTTACCTAGGCTTATTTGTAGCCGAAACTGGTGTTTTGGGCAAAGGCTTCCCGCCTTGATCCACCAGCGTTAAACGGAGGAAGCCTGCCGCACCAACAAATCCAGCTTTTGCAAAAACCGGGATCTGTCCTGAGCATCAAAGCTTTTGTTAAAACTGCCACCCATGCCCGTCTCACGCAGATGTTGATTTAAGTCGCGCATGGACAGCTTCATGCCAATGTTATTGGGGGTAAATTCCTTGCCGGTGGACCCAAGCACCAGTGCCCCCCTATCCAAACAGCGGGCCGCCAGAGGAATATCCCCTGTCACCACAACATCCCCCTTTTGGGCATGTTCGGCGATCCAGTCATCGGCGGCATCCGCCCCCGAGGCAACAATAACAATCTCAACCATCGGATCGCGGGAGGGGCGAATACCCCCATCGCACACCATGATAGTCTTTATACCAAAACGCTCTGCAACTTTTACCACTTCTTTACGCACGGGGCAGGCATCCGCATCCACATAGATTATGCTCAATTTATACCCTCCTCGCTTACGTGCACATGTTGAGCCTTGTCCCCCAAAGCTTCAAACAGCATAGGATCAGTGCCGGTCATCCAAACTTGAGTTTTAAGGGCATCAAGGGCATCAAACAAGGCAATCCGGCGATCTGGATCCAGATGGGCGGCGACTTCATCCAAAAGCAATATTGGGGTTAGACCTGTCATGTTTTTGACCAGACGCGCATGGGCTAAGATCAGCCCTATCAGCAACGCCTTTTGCTCCCCGGTGGAGCATAATTTTGCCGGCATCGATTTTTGCAAATGGGTAACCTGCAAATCCACCCGGTGGGGGCCAACAAGCGTGCGCTTTGCCATCCGGTCTATGTGCCGATTGTTTTGCCAATGCTCCAGCAAGGCAAACTCAAGGGCTGAGGACGACGCAAAGTGCTCTGGCTCGATCTCGTTAGGGTTGATAGGAAAAATCGGATCAAGGGCCAAAGCGGATGCCGGAAAGGCTGTTGCAACATCCTGCTGTGCCAAATGTTGCAAATGGGCCAAACTATCGGTACGGGCGAAATGCATGGCGGCGGCAAAATCCGCCATTTGCACCTCAATGGCTTTTAGCCAAGCTGGATCAGCATTTTCCTCCAATAATTTATTGCGCTGACGCATGGATTTTTCATAACCGGTGACGGACAGGGCATGGTCGGGAATAAGGGTCATCACCAGTCGATCAAGGAAACGCCGCCTGTCCCCCGCCGCACCGGTGAACAGACCATCCATGGCCGGGGTCAACCACAACAGGCGAATATAGGCCGCCATATCGTCAATTGCGTTGGCATTGGCCCCATTGATACGCACCCGGCGCGAGGATTTCCCCGGGGTTAATCCGGACCCAATATCCACCTGTCCCCCCGGGGTTTGGATTTGGCTGGCCACGGCCCAAGGGGTGACTTGAGAATCAATGCGAGGGCCGTTACGGGAAGCATTCGCATCAATTTTGCTCAAACTATCAAAGGGTGCACCACGCAAACCCCTGCCCGGTGAGAGTAGGGAAATTGCCTCCAAAATATTGGTTTTCCCCGCGCCATTGGCCCCGGTCAGCACAATATTGGCGCTATCCGCAACAAGAGTTAACTTTGTATAGGAACGAAATTCGGTCAGCCGCAATCTGGAAATATAGCGATCGGGCAAAGTCATTGGTGGGGTTCAAGGCCTTTATTTGATGGGTCATTACGCGTTTTGATGGTCCATTTACGCGTTTGGGTGGTTTTATACGCGCATGGGCATTATCAAATAAACCGAAGCCTCGTCATTTTCATCACTAACCAACGTGGGTGAACCGGAATCACCAAACAGAAATGTGGCATTTTCCGAACCGATTTGAGCTAGAATATCCAGCAGATATTTGGCGTTAAAACCAATTTCAAATTGATCATGCTCAAAACTGATGGGCACTTCTTCGCTAGCATTGCCATGGTCAGGGTTGGTGACGGTCAATTCAAGCATGCCTTCATTGGCGACAAGTTTAACCACCTTGCCCCCGCGTTCAGAGGCGATGGTTGAAACACGATCAACAGCGGCGGTGAAATTGGCGCGATCAATGACCATTTCCTTATCGTTATTTTTGGGCAATACCCGCTCATAATCAGGGAAGGTTCCCTCAATAAGTTTTGAGAGCAATACAACAGGGCCAACCACAAGGCGGATTTTGGTTTCAGATATTTCAACCTGAATATCACCTTCAACCCCATCCAGAAGTTTTTGCATTTCGTTGACGGTTTTACGCGGCACAATAATGCCCGGAATGGATGTTGCGCCCTCAGGGGCTGCTACATCGGCACGGGCCAGACGGTGGCCATCGGTTGCCACAGCGCGCAACAATGATGCCTCCCCCTCGATGCCATGAAAATAAATACCGTTGAGATAATAGCGGGTTTCTTCGGTGGAAATGGCAAACTGAGTACGCGCAATCAAGCCGGCTAAATCTGATGCGGGCATATTGAAGCTGTTGGAAAATTCCCCGGACTTTAGGTCTGGAAAGCCATCGGGGGACAGGCAGGCAAGGAAAAAGCGCGACCTTCCAGAGGTGATGCGCATTTGATCGTCACCCTGAATCTCCAGATGCACTTCGGCCCCGTCGGAAAGTTTACGCACAATTTCAAAAAGCGTGTGGGCGGGAACAGACGTTGACCCTTTTGTCGTAACCATGGCGGGCACTGTTTCGGTGACTTCGATATCCAGATCGGTGGCGCGCAATTGCAAGCCATCATCATTTGCTTCGAGTAAAACATTGGCCAAAATAGGATAGGTGTTGCGCCGCTCAACCACCCGGTGAACATGGCTCAATGATTTGAGCAAATGGTTGCGTTCCAACGTAACTTTCATGAAAAATATATCCTTGGTCTTTTGTCATCGTTTTTAAGATATTTGCCCTGCATATGTGTACCCAAAATAACGCTTTAAACAAATATGCGAAGGAGGGGTAAATTGGCCCTTTACAGGCGAAATTGCAAGAAAAATTGCAACAGTTTTCCCCAAGGGAAAAATGAGTTACAAACCCTAAGGCCAGAACCCAACTCACGATAGGTTGTTTTTCAATTTCACGGGCCCTAAGAAAAAATGGGGCCACCCCATACTTTCTTAAAATTGGCACCAATATAGGGGAGGAAACCCAATGAGGCGACGCGAATTTATGTCATGGTTGTCGGTGGGCGCGTCCGGGATGTTTTTGCCGTGGCACGGCGCACAGGCTGGCAGCGGTACCTTGCGCGGCTATCTTCGCACCAATTGGAGCCGCGATCCCTATTCTTTGGGTTCATACTCCTATGTTGCAAAAGGCGCGCAACAAAGCGACCGAATGGCTTTGGGAACCTCGATTGACAGCCGGATTTATTTTGCTGGAGAGGCGGTGCATCCCTACCATAACAGCACCGTTCATGGGGCATATGAAAGTGGGCTTATGGTTGCAAATGCTGTCGGACAGGAACCCCACAAAAATATTGGGGTCGTTGGTGCTGGCATCAGTGGATTGGCTGTAGCGCATGCGCTTGCACAAAACGAAAAGTCAGTGACCGTTTTTGAAGCAAAAGAGCGCATAGGGGGGCGAATTTGGACAAGCGACGCCTTAGGGACGCCGCTTGACCTGGGCGCAAGCTGGATTCACGGGACGCGTCTTAATCCGCTCACAGCCTTGGCTCAAAGCATGAATATCACAACGGTACGCACGGACAATTCGTATGTAATGCGCGGGGCCGGTGGACGCATTATTGACGATGAACAGGAGCCAGATTGGCTTGAGGATATAACAAACATACAGCACGATGCTGGCGCAGATATCAGCGAACTTAATCTTAAAGCCTATTTGGCCCAACTTGACTATGACGGCGATGAAGTGATTTTCCCGCAAGGTTATGCGAATATTCTTGACGCCCTGCAGGGTGATTACGAGATACGAAAATCAGAAACCGTCACTGCAATTAGGTATAGTAAAAATGGCGTTGCAATTGTTTCTAACGGTGTCGAAAGTCTTTTTGACGCGGTAATCGTAACATTGCCGTTGGGTGTCCTAAAGAATAATTCCGTCACATTCAGCCCTGCACTGCCCCAAGATAAGCAAGAAGCCATTGAACGGTTGGGAATGGGGACGCTTGATAAGCTTTATTTGCTTTATGACCAACCATTCTGGGATGAGGATATCACCTGGATCGCAACCCCTGAAAACGGGCTGCCGCAGGGCCATTTTAATGAATGGCTCAATTTCTACAAATATCTAAAAATGCCCATCATTATGGCTTTTAATGGTGGCCTACCCGCCCTTGAACTTTCGCACCTGTCCGACGAAGAACTGGTTCTTAAAGCTCAAAAAGTCTTGCAAGGCGCGTACCCCTAAGCGGGACGGAACCCCATTAAGAAGATCATGTCTGTTCCTTTGTTGTTTACGTAAACAACAGAGCTTTTTCAGCTAGTTTTCGATTTCCTCGCGTAAGATTTCAAGCTCGAGCCACTCAGTTTCATATTCTTCATGAATATTTTGTTTTTCACCTAATTGGGCACTCAGATCACTAAAGCGTCCCGGGTCACGCGCATAAAGACCGGAGTCCGCCAGTTGGCCCTCTAATTTTTTGATTTCGCCATCAAGCCTGTCCATTTTTTGGGGCAAGGTTTTAAGGGCGTGTTGTTGATTAAACGAAAGCTTTTTCTTTTTTTGGTTCGGGACGGATTGGTCTGTAATAGTTGCGCCCGGATTGGTGGATTTTCCAGTTTTTCCGATTGCCGCAAATGTTGTTTCCTTGGCGCGAACCCCATAACCGCGCAGGGCCACCATGTCCGAATACCCCCCAGCATAGGTTGTCCATGTCCCATCTCCCTCGGCAATTATAGTAATCGTTGCCACCCGATCTAAAAAATCCCGATCATGACTGACCAGAATAAGGGTGCCGGGGTAATCTGCAATTGTTTCCTGCAACAGATCAAGGGTTTCAAGATCAAGATCGTTAGTCGGTTCGTCCAACACCAAAAGATTGGAGGGCAAAGCCAAGGCACGGGCCAGCATCACACGGGCTCGCTCGCCCCCCGACAATGCTTTAAGAGGCGTATTGATTTGATCAGGGGTGAACAGAAAATCCTTCATATAGGCAATCACGTGTTTTGATACGTCATTGATCTGCACCATATCGGTGCCACCTCCGGTTAGGGCATCCTTGAGACTTGTGTCCGGGGAAAGGGTTGCGCGGGTCTGGTCAAGCAGGGCCATTTGCACGCTTGACCCGCGCTTTACTTCGCCTGCGTCAAGTTCACTCACCCCGGTAAGCAGATTTATCAAAGTGGTTTTGCCCGCCCCGTTTGGCCCCACGATGGCCACGCGATCCCCCCGCATGACCCGCAGAGAAAAATCCTTGACCAAAATATTATCGCCATAGCCTTTGGAAATATTCTTGGCGTCAAGAATTATGGTGCCCGTTTGCTTTCCCCGTGCAATGGAAATATTTACATCCCCCTTGGCCCCGATATGTTCGGCCCGGGTTTTGCGTAAATTATGCAGATCACCCAAACGGCGAACGTTGCGTTTGCGCCGCGCGGTCACCCCATAACGCAGCCAATGCTCCTCCCGAACAATCTTGCGATCAAGCTTATGCTGGGCGGTTTCTTCCTCCTCAAGCACTTTATCACGCCATTGCTCAAACCCTGAAAATCCCTGATCAAGCTGACGGGTTTGCCCGCGGTCGAGCCATACTGTTTTTTTGGTGAGAGATTTTAAGAAAGTTCTATCGTGGGAAATAATAACCAGCGCACTTTTTAAGGAGGCCAACTCAGTTTCGAGCCATTCAATGGCCGGCAAATCCAAATGGTTGGTGGGCTCGTCCAACAGCAAAACATCGGGATTTGGCGCAAGGACACGGGCCAACGCCGCCCGGCGCGCTTCGCCCCCAGACAAAGCGTTGGTTTTCTCTTGACCGCTTAACCCCAATTGTTCCAGTAAATACACCGCCCGATAGGGATCATCGTTGGCCCCTAAACCCGCTTCAACATAGGCTAAAGTTGTGGCATAGGCGCTTAAATCCGGCTCTTGGGGCAGATAATGAACCGTGGCGCCGGGTTACACAAACCGCACGCCACCATCATGGGCGATGCTCCCCGCCGCAATTTTTAACAATGTCGATTTACCCGACCCGTTGCGGCCCACCAACGCGATACGATCATACCGGGCAACAATGAGCTCTGCCCCCTCAAGCAGGGGCGCGCCCCCAAAGCTGAGATCGATATCTTGCAAACTTAACAGGGGTGGGGCCATAGTAAATGTGATGCTTATATTTTGGAGGAAACCCCAAACAGGTTGAGGACTTCGACTTTAATCCGAGAGCATACGCTTTAGCAACTCG
>JAJRRG010000178.1 GCA_024279675.1 Alphaproteobacteria bacterium | reverse complement strand
TTTGGCTCACGTTCAAAACGCACCAATTCACTATCAACGACCTCCAGACTCTCAGAGGTCTCAATCAAAAATTCACCTAACAGGTCATCCATATCCAAAAAGGTCCATGCTCAACAAAATTACTGTCGAACACTGTCCCTGCCAGGGTTAACGAATGCTTGCCAATTTCATTTCTGCGTATTCGTACCTAGAGGACACAAAACAGCAAAAACTACTCTCTACCGCCCAGCTCTGGCACCCATAATATGTGCCTTAGCTAGCCATGATTTACGCTTGGCATCAGCGCCTGTGCGGATTGGCGAAAAATGGGAAGTCTTAACAGGACCCATGCCGCAATAATCAAATAGCTGCATCTTTAAAGCTCGGAACCCGCCAGCCCGATACACCAAATTCATATACCAACCCGGCGTATCTGAGGTCACAAACACATGCACAGATCTGTTGGTAAGTAATTTTGTGGGCACCAGCTCATCCTCTTTTACCGCATAGGCAAAATCTGGAATAAGCGCACGATCAAACAGACCTTTGGTTTTAGCGGGTAAAAAACCCCACCACAAAGGATAGCCAAAAACAAAGTGGTCGCACCATTTTAAGTGCTTTTGAAACTCAACAATACTCGTTTCCAAAGATTTATTACCCTCGGAGGAGCCCCCCAGATTCACATCAAAATCCATATCAGACAATTTCATGGCAACCAGTTCAGACCCGGAGCTTTTCACCCCCTCAATATAGGCGTCGGTTAATCCACCAACAAAACTGGTCACCCCAGGATGCCCATCCAATACAAAAATTCGTTCCGCCAAGATGCACTCCAGATGATAAGTCGACAATAATTACCACAGTCATTTTCCACTGTTTCGTAAAACTTGACCCAAGTCAATAAATATCCTATCTTCAGAGAACTAGGGAGAAATTTGGCAATGGCCGGCAAACCACAACAAAGAGCAATCGCCACACGACAAAACATTCTTGCAAGCGCCAAAGCCCTCTTTGATGCACAAGGTTACGACGCCACCCCGGTTGACCAGATTGCCCATGAAGCGGACGTTGCAAAGGGGACAATTTTTGCCCATTTCGCAGACAAGGCAAGCCTTTTGACTGCCGTGCGCATTGTTAATCTAGAAAATGTTATCAATAATATGCTGGAAACCTCTAGCAATCCCATCAGCAAAGAGCCGGTGCAAACAATCATCGACCTTCTGGCACCGCTGTTAGAACTCTTTGCCAACGACAGCGACTTTACACAAGTATTCTTGGATCAAGCTGAACTAAAGGGCGGCCCATGGGCTGAACGCCTCTACTATGCCTGTTGTTCCCTTGACAAAGCTCTTGAGCAAACCGTTAGCGCAATGATCAAAGATGAGCTAATTCCAAAAAGCATAAGCGTGAATTTTTATACCCAAGGGATACAGGCATTTTTTTATCATGTGCTGATCGGCTTACATTCTGGGGCTACCAAGGACGAAGCCGATCAGGAATTGTTGTTAAGAGGTCTATTGACCCATTGGTTGCGCAGCTAAAAGCAAACCCTATTCGGCTTCTTTTTTAGGACGAGCCACAAAACGAAAAACCGCATCTTCAAGGGTTACTTCAAGCTCAAGACCACTCAAACGTGCCAGTAATCCAGTATAAAAAGGTTGGATTTCACGCGCCGATACATCCTCAACTTTTCCTGAAATTAAGTCGACAACTCCAGAGGGTATCATGGTTTTTTGCCGTTTTTCCTTGTCGCTGGTCGCTACGATTTCAATGCCCTCGTTTCCTGGCTCCCCGCTCAAGCTTACATTGACTTCCCCACCCCGAAACACAGCTTCACTGGCAATGAGGATCATATTCATCAACAGCTTTCCTTTGTTCTTGGAAACAAAAACCGGTTCAATATTCCAGTTCAGGTTGGCTTTCTCAATATCATAATAAATCTGACCGACACGCTCGCACTCACGGGTGTCAAACTCAGTTCCAGCGGTTGAAGAAGCCCCATAGGCCAGACGCGCAAACTCAAGCTTTGCCAAGGATTGTTTGGCGGCGTTTTTAATCAGATCTTGAGCCAAATCTTTCATGCTGGCCTGGGCGGGGTCATCCAGAGCCTGCAGGCCATTCCCCACCGCGCCAACCGGGTTAATCAGGTCATGACACACTTTGGAGACCAGCATAGCGGCCAAATCCGGCGCACTCAGTTCAATTATTTCTACCATTTTCTTCAACCTATTCAGTTTTAAGTTTGTATTCGACAAATTTTTAGAAACACCCAGTTCCCCAGATGTTATTGACTATTCCGCATTACTGGTTTGAAATTCCTGGCTTTGCGCCGCGCCATTGGGTGTATTTTTTGTGCGCAGTTCTGCCCAATTTTTAATGGCATCAATACGCGCGATCTTATCACTCAACTCAAAGGCCGCGCGATTAGAAAACGAATAAAACAGATAAAGCCGGTTATCCAACACCTTATAAATCAGTGGATTGCCATCCGAGAGAAATCCCCGCGCCAAGCTCATCACCCCATGCCCACCATATTGGGGCGCATAAACCTCAGGAGCCTTGATAAAGACTTCCATATTACCCTCTGAGGAAAACAACCATGGCACCCCACCCCAAATAACTTCAAAATCGCGGCGGCCATGCAATGGCTCAGCATCAGTAAAATAGGAAATTGCATCAAACCCGTTTATTGCAATACCGGAGAGTGGATCAATTACAATATCAGCCACAATGCGCGAGTTTAGCGCTGTGACAGGCATACCAAGCCCCACCAGAAGTCCAAAAACCAATATCGCGCGCGTCATTACTTTGTATCGCCAGAAATTTTTTGTGGCGACGCCGATGGTTAAGATTTGTTTACTGATTTGCCGCATCATAGCCGTGATTAAGTTCTTAACTCGTTAGAATCGATGAAACCAATTCTTAATTACAAATGATGAGACATTCGTAAACGTCTCGCTAGAGACACGAATTCTTTGCAAACCAAACCTCAAGCCCGAGGCTCAAACCAATTTGAAAACCGTCCAGATCAAACGAGATTTAACCTGCCATGATAAAAACATACCAAAGCTCAACACAAAAAATCTTTTTCCAATTCTTTCAACGACTTTTCATTCTGGCCGGTTTCCTTATTTTCCCAATGTCAGCCTATGGACAAGGCGCTGTTTCAGAAACCTATTCATCTGATGAATTGCTTAACACAGGACATCAGTTTTTTGGTTCCATCTCCCAAGGTCTAGCCTCGGTCATGGAGCGTACGATTTCCCAATTTGGTCAACCCAACGCCTATATATTAGGGCAAGAGGGTTCCGCCGCCCTCATAGGTGGTGCCCGATACGGGGAAGGGAATATGTACACGCGCAATGCTGGGCAACGCGAAATTTTCTGGCAAGGCCCAACCATCGGCCTTGATGTAGGCGGCGATGGATCACGGGTCATGATGCTGGTGTATAATCTCCCCGGTGTGAACGCCATCTACGACCGTTACCCGGCCATTCAAGGCACAGCCTACATTGTTGGCGGTATCGGCATGACTGTTATGAAGCAAAATAATGTGGTGATCGTTCCCATCCGTTCCGGGGTTGGTGCTCGGTTGGGGATCAATGTGGGATATCTAAAGTTCACACCCCAGCCCACGTGGAACCCGTTCTAGACGAAAACACCAAACAGCAGACAAATAAAAAGCCAACCGCGAATTGGGGTTACGCGGTTGGCAAAGGTTCGGCAGGGGTTAAGGTGTCATTTGCACCGGATAACCTGGCACACTACCGAACCAATTTATAGGCAGTTGGCCTAGTCATCATCATGGTCGTTGTCACGGCCACCATGGTCGTCATCATCATGGTCGCGACCATTGTCGTTGTCACGGCCACCATAGTCGTCATTGTCGCGTCCACCACGGTCGTCATTGTCGCGTCCACCGCGGTCGTCATTGTCGCGTCCACCGCGGTCATCATCGTGGCCATTGCGACCATTGTCGTCATTACGGCTGCTGCTGGTGCCTGCATTGCCACGGTCAACGATTGTGCCAATTGCTGATCCACATTGAATTTCACCAGTGATAGTGGCTCCAGAGCTCGTGGTAATGCTGACGCGGTATTCCTGACCAGCAACTTTATCAGCACAGTATTGATTGATGTTTGCCTGGGAAACACGATTGTTAATATTTCTGGCCTGGGTTGCGCTAACGCTTGTAAGAAGAATTGCAGCAACGAATACGGAAGATACGATTGATTTTTTCATTTTTAAGTTCCCTTGTTTGTGGACACCAAATCGGTGCATGAGTCGAACCTATCAAACCTGACCTGACCAATCCGTGAGGCAATT
>JAJRRG010000177.1 GCA_024279675.1 Alphaproteobacteria bacterium | reverse complement strand
GCCGCACAGCCAAATGGTAACTACGTCATGATCAAGGGTTCGCCAACCGATCCAAACGCCGACTTCCTACGTGGTGGTCAGCAGGAAATCTTGCAAGCTGCCATTGACGCGGGTGATATCACCATCGTTGCTGAAGCTTACACAGACGGTTGGTTACCAGCCAATGCTCAGCGTAATATGGAGCAGATTCTAACAGCACAGGACAACAATGTTGATGCTGTTGTGGCATCAAATGATGGCACCGCTGGTGGTGTTGTTGCCGCTTTGACGGCTCAGGGCATGGAAGGTATTCCAGTCTCAGGCCAAGATGGCGATCACGGCGCTCTAAACCGCGTTGCATTGGGCACCCAAACTGTTTCAGTTTGGAAAGATGCACGCGCATTGGGTAAAGCTGCTGGCGAAATCGCTGTTGCTCTTGCCGGTGGTGAAATGGGCGACCATGTGATGGGTGCAGGGAAATGGACTTCCCCAGCCGGAACAGAAATGAACGCCATGTTCTTGGCACCTGTTCCAATTACTCAAGCTGACCTAAGCGTTGTTATTGATGCGGGTTGGATCACAAAAGAAGCACTTTGTGCTGGCGTTGCAGCGGGTTCCGTTGCCGCTTGTAACTAAGTCTGACTAATTTCCCCCCTCGTTGATATTTGACGAGGGGGATTTTTTTGTTCTTTTGACGCGACAAACGTTGAATTTTTGTAAACCGGCGCGTTTCTTAAACGTGTCCTACCTAAGATGAGCCAAAATTATGAAAAGCAAAGTGGGCAAGTTTTTCTCGCACCTTGGTCTGGATGTTCGGCTTTTGGGCATGATTGGGGCTTTGGTTGTTCTGTGGGTGATGTTCGATCTTTTTACCGGGGGGCGGTTCTTAACCCCGCGTAATCTGTTTAACCTTTCCGTCCAAACCGCCTCGGTTGCTGTGATGGCCACCGGCATGGTGTTTGTGATTGTTATTCGAAATATCGACCTGTCCGTTGGCTCATTGTTGGGTTTTTTGGGCATGATCATGGGCACGTTGCAATTGCATTACTTGCCGGGTTTGGTGGGGTCTGGCCATTGGTCAATCTGGATTATCACAGTGATGGTGGGCATATCAGCTGGTGCGATGATCGGTGCCTTTCAGGGATGGATAATTGGCTATCTAACGGTGCCAGCCTTCATTGTGACCCTTGGGGGTCTGTTGGTTTGGCGCGGGGCCGCCTGGTGGGTCACGACAGGACAAACCGTGTCTCCACTCGATGCAACATTTAACCTGCTTGGTGGTGGGTCTGCTGGAACTCTGGGGGCGACACTGAGTTGGACATTGGGGGCTGTTGCAACTCTGGCAACTGTTGGGTTGATGCTCGCCAGCCGTGCCAAAAAATCAAAGCATGGCTTTGATGTCAAACCTGTGTGGGCCGAAATGTCCCTTGGGGCGATTATGGTATTTTTAATTATGGGATTTGTCTATCTGATGAATGCCTATCCGTTGCCAAAACGCGCCGCTGAGCGCTACGCCGAGGCCAATGGATTGGAAATTCCAGCCGAGGGTCTGTTCGTGTCCCACGGCATAGCTATTCCCGTGGTGATGGGTCTAATTGTTGCGCTGGTGATTACAATTATTGCCAAGCGCACGCGGTTTGGCCGTTATGTTTTTGCCACCGGTGGCAACCCGGATGCCGCAGACCTGTCGGGTATCAACACTAAGATGTTGACGGTAAAGTATTCGCCCTGATGGGCGCGCTTACCGCAATCGCAGCTGTTATCGCTTCAGCGCGATTGCAATCTGTGGGCAATGATTTGGGCACAATCGATGAGCTGCGGGTCATTGCCGCCGCCGTGATTGGCGGTACCGCATTGGCTGGAGGCTTTGGCACCATTCAAGGGGCCATTCTTGGGGCTCTGATCATGCAGTCCTTGCAATCGGGAATGGCGATGGTCGGCGTCGATGCGCCCTTGCAATCCATTGTTGTGGGAACTGTGTTGGTGCTGGCAGTATGGATTGATATTGTCTATCGCAAGCGGGCAGGGGTATAGATGATGAGCAAGCAAACGACTGAAAAAATGCCTCTGGTAGAGCTCAAGGATATTCAGATTTCCTTTGGCGGTATCAAGGCCGTGGATCACGTGAGCCTAAAACTGTTTCCTGGCGAAGTTGCCGGAATTCTGGGCCATAATGGGGCGGGTAAATCTACGTTGATCAAAGTGTTGTCCGGTGCCTATAAGGCCGATGGCGGCGAGATATTCATCAGTGGTGAAAAAGCCACCATCAATAACCCCCGCGATGCGCGCAAATATAATATCGAAACAATTTATCAAACGCTGGCTTTGGCCGACAATCTGGATGCGGCGTCAAACCTGTTTTTAGGGCGGGAAATTCTTACTCCCCTGGGCATGGTTGACGATGATGCAATGGAGGCAGAAACCCGCAAAATCATGGGACGTCTTAACCCCAATTTCACGGCGTTTTCTTCCCCCGTTTCCTCGCTATCAGGGGGGCAACGCCAATCCGTGGCTATTGCCCGTGCGGTTTATTTTAATGCACGCATTTTGATCATGGATGAACCAACCGCCGCATTGGGGCCGCAGGAAACGCAAATGGTGGCTGAGTTGATTAATCAACTTAAGGCCGACGGTATTGGCATTTTCCTCATTTCCCATGATATCCATGACGTGATGGAATTGTGTGACCGCATAAGCGTGATGAAAAATGGTAAACTTGTGGGTACAGAAAATGTTGAGGATGTCACCGATGATGAAATTCTCGCGATGATTATTCTGGGTAAAAACCCTGAAAAGAAATAACTCTCGCTACAAATGGATAAGGACTATCGCACGCCCATGTCTTTTCCCATCATTAAAAATGCGCCTTTTATTACAACTGATCAAATGATCGAAGTCGATCGGCTGATGATGCATGAATATGGCATCACGCTTATCCAGATGATGGAAAATGCTGGACGGTGTTTTGCAATACTAGCCCGCGATCGTTTTCTTGGCCCCAACCTTAAAGACAAGAAAATTTTAGTTATGGCCGGGCCAGGGGGGAATGGCGGCGGGGCGATGGTTGCGGCGTGTCGTTTAGCGGGCTGGGGCGCTGATGTTTCAATAACGCTTTCCCATCCGGTTGAGCGCATCACAAATGTGCCAATGCATCAACTTGCGATTTTGCAACATATGCACGTGCCCATTGTGAGCTATGAAGAAGCAATTGTTGCCCCATATGATTTGATCCTCGACGGGCTTCTGGGCTATTCGCTAAAAGGCGCGCCCCGTGGTTTAAGTGCACAACTTATTAGCATGGCGAATGGGAGCGATACGCCAATTTTGGCTTTGGATGTGCCCTCAGGTCTGGATGCGACCAGCGGCAAACCCCACACCCCAACCATTGAGGCGATGGCAACATTAACCCTCGCCCTGCCAAAAATTGGATTAACTGGCAAGACAGTTCAGTCTTTAATCGGTGAACTTTATTGCGGCGATATTTCAGTTCCGCTGGCGCTTTATGCGCAACAATCCTTGGATTTGAAAGTGCCAAATATCTTTGCTCAGGGCGATATTATTCGCATTGCCTAAAAGTTATGACGCTCAAATCACGAAGTATTCACATTATTGGGAGAAATGCGCGAGGTTATTGTTCTGGCATCAAACTAGGCAGATGCTTGCTCCAACGAAACACTATTGAGGAGTAATAATAATGAAACCAGAAATTAAAATGGCCGTTATTGGCGGCGCTGCCGGAACCGTGCTCATGACCATGATGATGATGTTTATGGCCCCGATGATGACAGGCATGCCCATGGATATTGCCGCGATGATGGGCAATATGCTGGGTGGATACACAATGGGCATGATCGCTCACATCATGATGGGTGTGATCGTCTTTCCACTCGCCTATGTCTTGGTAGCCTACGGGTTTTTGCCCGGTTCCCCCCTCGTGAAAGGCCTTTTGTTTGGCATCGTGTTATGGGTTCTGGCCGCAACAATGGTTATGCCCATGGCTGGCGGTGGCTTTTTGATGTCAAACATTGGTGGCATGATGGCACTCGTTGCTTCCCTCATAGGCCATCTGGTCTATGGCGGTTTGCTGGGTGCAATCGCTGGCGAAGGCGCAACGTCCCACGCCGCAGCGTGAAAACTATTCCCTGTACGCCGTCCCGCTGTACGTTGGCGGGGCGGTGAACAAAATAAATAGACCTCCAAATTGCGACCTTGAGTTTTTAGGGTCGTTTTTTTATGTGAATTTATTGGGTGAAGGACATTTTGGTCGGAGTAGCAGGATTTGAACCTGCGACCCCCACGTTCCGAACAATGTTGATAAGCCTCTAACGCCCGGTTTTGCTGGACTTTGGGTCGAAGCAAAAGCAACAAAATCACGTTATGTTCCGGTTTTCCTGTCGGGGTTAGTCGGGGTGATTTTCGCTTTGTTTCGATGAGCAATTACATCACCGGCCCCATCCAGATGTTCGGGGCTATGATGTCCATAATTATTGACCAGCGTTTCAAGGCTCATGCCCAAATATCCGGCAATCTTCCACGCGTCGCCACCATTTTGCATGGCCCATGTCGCCGCTGTGTGGCGCAAGGTGTGTGGGGTCACATCAAAATACCCGCATTCATGCGCGACAGATTCAAACGCATTGCCAATATCGGTAATTGGAGAGCTCAAATACTCAATCAGGAATTTTTGATCATTTTGCTTCCAGCGGCGCATATGTGCCAATAGCCGTGCCGGAACACGGATGGGAGGTTGGCGTTTTTTGGTTTGCCTTTTGCCCTGGGCCAAGCGATAGAAAACCCCGTTTTTTAGGTCGATGAAACCACACCCAGGACGGCGATCAAAGGCAGTGTGAAGTATAGCGGCTTTTCGGGTTCCGGTATAAAGCCCGGTCAAAATGTATCGAGCGACGTGTTTTCGGGTTGCAAACCCCGTGAGTGGATCCCGATATCGCCATGCACGCCAAACCATGTTGGCGGCTTCGTTCCGCGATAACCATCTGTCTCGCGGTTGTGGTTTTTGTGGGAGTGTCACTGGGATTTTCCGGTCAATCATCCCCTCTTGAAATGCATAATTCAGGGCTGCTCGGAGGTCTTCCAAGAGTCGCCGCGCTTGGGATTTTGCCTTTATTGTGGTGGCAAAGCATCGACAGGTTGCGCCGCGAACATCGCCCGCAACGCCATAAAAACTAGTGTTCTGGTTGGCGGCGATAAGGTCTTTTTGTGCCTGTTCAGGGTTGCCCCACCAGTTCAAAAGGCGCGAAACGCGGCTTGCGGTTTCCATTGGCCGGGAGCCTGTGGGTGCTTTATCTTTCAGATAGAGATTTAGAATATCAGCAATCAGGATTTGATCAGGGTTAGTGCTTGATTGTTGTTCCGGTTGGTGTTTTTCGGCGATGTACTCTGCAAGCTTTCTTTCAGCTTGGTCGCGGTCATTTGGGCCGCAACGAGTGCTACGCTTGCGCGGTCCGTCACGGATGACCCAGATACTATGTTCGATGAGTTGATCGGCGTTGTTCCGCCGTTCTGGCTGAAGGTAGAGCCTAGCGCCTTTGAAGCGGTGTTGATTTGGCATTTTTGCCTCATGTCTGCGATTGCGCGGTGCGTTACAAATTGTCTTCGCCCAATTTTTTCAATGGTCAGATTGCCGCGTTTTGCCTGGGCGCGCAAGGTGTCGGCTCCGATGGAGTTTTTGAACACAACTTCACAGGCTCTTTCTAAGGTCATTGGCGCATCAATATCCACGTCGTTCATTCATCAATTCCCAACTGCTTGGCATTGTGGATAAACAGCCTTCCATTGCTATCCTCTACCACAAAACGGATTCCACCACGTCGTTTTTCAAATCTACTAATCAGCCAGCCGCAATAAGAATAATCGCTTGCTTGGACGTTCGCAGGTTGATGGTTTGTAATTGCCATCGAATTTTCGCGATCGAGCATGTCAACGATGCCTGTCACGTAATCACGCGACAGGTGCGGGTTGTCGCGCAATAAAATTGCGATTGTTTTTAACCTTGTCCTTTTGCGTTCCCACTCGCTTTCCTGTTCTGGGTCACTTGTGATTTTTCTAGCCTGCGCCAGCAATTCTTCAAGCTCAGGGTTTGGCCTGGGTTTGGGTAGGTTTACGCGGTGGCTCATTTCTTGATCCCCAGCATGGTTTGAATTTCGATCAGCTTGGTCAGGCCCATTCGGGAAGGGCGGTTCTTCAGACGCGTGCCAGCGTGGCGCATGGCATAACAGTTGGTGCACCCGGGGGAGACGATGGAACATCCGGTGATGGGGTTCCACGTCGCGTCTGTCCATTCAATTTTTGAATTTTGAGCCATCGAAAAAAGCCTCCCGTATTTTTCTGATTTGCGCGCCGCCAGCATCTTCATAGCCAGATTGGGGGTCGGTTCTGCGCCATTTTAGAAAAGTTTCATCGTTCAAAACTGCCCCATGTGCCTCAAATATTTTTCTGCATTTTTTGTAGAATCGGACACGCCTAAAGAAAAACCATATGGGTCGTTCCATCGCCCACATGTATGCAAATGGGTGGTCAGGGAAAGCCGTTGATAAAGCTTTCCAAAGGGTGGTGGCTTTAACGTGGTTTGACATCACGCAACTCCCTTAATTTGGTTTTGTGAGGCACGGAAAATCAGTAGATAATCATCAATCGCCGCTAAAAACTGACATTGAGCCTCAGCTGGTGGCATAAATTTCAGCGCTCGATTGTGGGGCTTGGCCGTTGGTGTCCATCGGGGAGAGGTTCCCATGACCACATCGCGGTACTCGGTTGCGAGAGCAACCTGGTCGGCAAGGTGGACGGCCTTGGCGATCTCAGCCGTTGGTTTGGGCAGGTCAAAATGTTCCCAGATGCAATTCAATATCTGGCGTTCAAGACCCATGATATCAGTGCCGTTGTTTTTTGTATTGCCGCCGTCGGCTCTGGTCGAGCCTTCCCCGGCACCCCCGCCCATCTGGATAAACTTTTTCAGTGGGGTGTTGATATCCCCAATATATGCCTCTGCCGCATCGTGCAAAAGGCCATATATTCGCCACTCGGGCACAGGGATAAGCTGTGCCACCAGCAAGGAATGTTGAACAACCGAATAGGGAAAATGCAGGTTGCCATTCCAGCGATTGATCAGGGAAAGTTCGTTGGCGATGGTACCTGTGTCGATGGCGTCAACCGTCGGGTTTTCATAGTCGATGAACTTGCCTGAGCTGGTAATTTTCATAAATTGCGTGAGGGGCTGGCTCATTGGTTTGGCTACGTGTCTGGTATCATCCCGAGCGCGTGCATATAGGTGTCGAGAATTGCTTCTTGCTCTATCCGGTCGTTGGCGTCGATTTTGCGCAACTTGACCAGTTGGTTGATGGCTTTGACATCAAAGCCGTGGCTTTTTGCTTCGGCTTTTACCTCGCGGATATCGTCTGCAATTGCGGTTTTCTCTTCCTCTAGTCGCTCGATACGCTCAACCAGAGAAAGAAGCAGGTCGCGGCCTGTGCCGTCAAAATTTGATTGGGGTGTCATTGTGGGGTATCCTTTTATAGGTTGAATATTGATTTGTGGCTGATGCGTGGCAAAAGTTGCTTGTGCCAATCCAAACGGGAAATATTTTCGATGGTTGATAGAAAAGACGACAACCAAAAAGGTGGGAATTCACGCACTAAACGGCCGACAGATAAACCGGGGAGCGAGCGTGTCGGCTTGGGGCGGAATGAAGAAGGTAAAAAGCCGGTGAAGTATTCATTAGGTGTTCGCCAGCCCGCCAAACCCAAGCCCCCAAAACCCAAAACCGACTGATGAGTTTGCAGGTAGAGTGAGAGTAGGCCTCCGCTTGATTTCGTATTCAGTAAAAATATGTTAGAGTGCAAGTGACGCAAAGCGATGCTACGCCCCGCGTCACTCTTTATCCCCCAGTGAAACAACCACAAGGAGACAATAAAAATGTCAAAAGGAACTGGTTCAGGTGCAAGTGTTGGCCCACGACAGCCGTCCAAACCGTCACCCGCGCCTCGTCCACCAAAAAAGGAATAAAAAGAATGACTGACCGGGATAATCTTCGATTTAATGTGTTGCGGAATGCGCTTTATCATAGTGCACGGTTCCGCTCGTTGGAGCGTATAAACCGGTTTTTCAATTTTGTAGTGTTGATGCTCGGGGCGAGTGTGATTGCTAACGTGGCAGGTAGCCTTGGGCTTGATCAACGCTGGCTCGGTGGCGCGGTTGCAGTCGTTGGGTCGTTGCAGCTTGTATTTGATTTGGGTGGGGCCGCACGCGACCATCAAGTTTTGCAACGGGACTATTATTACCTGCTCGCCAGCATAGAGGAGTTGGTGTCGCCGACCGAAGTACAGTTGGCAGATTTCAACGCTGAAATGGTGCGCATAACGGGCAACGAAATGCCTACTCTCCGAGCTATTGATGCAAAAGCCTATAACGACGCGCTTGATGCACAAGGCATTTACGATCCAAAAACTGAACGTTTGATCATACCATTTTTCCATAGCCTTACTGGTTGGATACTGCCCTTTGAAGGCGTCCGGTATAAGAAGGTCAACGAAGTTTGAGGCAGTGCTCATTCTAATCTCTCATCAATTTTGGCTTGGGCCCTGTCGCCGGCAAATGCCAGCGTGACAATGAGCGCGATTACGCTGATTGCGAATCCGACTACAAAACCCGCAAAAAACCAGATTACCGGGTCACTCATTTCGCCCATCCTGCCGCAGAGCTTATTTTGGCTGGCCCTTCGCGGCTTCGCTCAGGGCATTCCTTGCTCAATTCGCTTATGCGCGAATTGTTCGGGGCGAACCGCAACTCACTCATGGCGTTAGCCACCACAGGGGCGCAAAGACTGCGGCGAAGGCGGTGAGGAATATCACCGCCTGCAATCCTGTGATTGCCGCGCGTTTTAGATGTTTTATCCATGGCGGGGGTGCAAATAACCGCGACAATTGGGACGCAGGCGAAGCCTGCAACGGCGGCGTGAATAAAGTTGCCATTATGCAACCGCCCGATGAGCGGGCAGGCCAAGTGTGGGCAGGGATACGGCGAAATTGTCCGCCGCGATGGCAATAATTTCAGGAAGGGACGCCGAGATTTCCGCTTCGCTCATCCCTTGCGCTTCCAGCGTGGCAAAAACCTCTCTCTGATCGGGCAATAGGTTGGCGATCAGGCGGGCGGCGTTGCGCGTGGAAAGCGGGGCAGGGTCATTTGGGGGCGTGGGAACCACATGCAGGTGTTGAACCAGCTTGCGGTTGGCAATCTTTTGCGCTTGACCGACAAGATCGCCGATTTCATCGAACGAGTACCCTTCAATTATCAGATCCTCGATTGATACGCTCTGGCGATCGAGCATAAAAGCTACCATCTCATCGAGGCGGGTAAAGGCTGGGGTGGCAAGTTGTTGCTTGTCACGGGCCAAAAGATCGTCGGCACAAACCGCGTCGCAACATAGACGAACGTTTTTGCCTGCAGCCATCGGCGGGGCGAAATACCCATCATCTTTTGATGCATACTTACCGCAATATTCACATTGGTTGGGATTGTTCATAACTCTCTCCATCGGTTTTAAGATGAAGAGGTTATAGTGCGGGTTTAATCCCGCGTCAAGCAAAAAGCGGGATTAGTCCCGCTTGCTGTTTCGTCCGCCAATTTTGAAATTATCCCAAAAGCTTCTCGCTTGGCGTTTTGTGCTCATGGGAGGTGTGTCGATTTCTTGTTGATCAAGTTCTTGTCGAAGGGTTGGGTTGAGCCGCTCCAAGTGTTGGGAAAAACTTTCAATCTCACGAAGTGAGGTGTGGATATCATTCAGTTTGTCTAGCTGCACAATGATCATGCTGAGCCCAAGAAAGAGACCAGACGCGGTGCATGCTAGGGCGGCATACACTTGGTGCATGACGCTTTGTGCGTTGGTGTAGGCACCCACGGCCTCGAAACCAGCGACAATCGCGCCGATCCATAACAGTAATATGATCAAACCAGACATGGGTTGGGCCCTAATTTATATACCAAGCATCTCGTTAGTGGATAATACCTTGTGCATCACTGTGCCAGATTTTACCATAAAAGTAACGTTGCTCAGGGGGTTGTATTGACGCGTCATGATTCTAGAGCCGGAGCGGCGCAAGAATAATTTAATGAAAGCTTGCGGGCACCCATTGTCCGTATTGGCCTCTTGGATAACTATAATGTCATTAGGGGAAATCGGTTTGTGCGGTGATACAAAAATCAAATCCCCATGATGATATCGCGGCTCCATGCTTTCGCCTGTGACATAAAGTGCATAAATGTCACTCGCGTTTGCTAGGCCTGGCGGGCGTCTAACGTAGTCAACAGTATCAGAGGTAAACTCAAATGCGCCTGTGGTTCCCATTGCGCCGGCAGCGGTGCCGCGCACAGGTACATCGCGGGGCATTGAATCGCGATAGGGTAGGGTAATATTTGCTCTGGTTACCTCGTTGGCAACATTATTTTCCGAATCATGACCAGTCAAAAGCCACGTTGCACTGCTTTCCAGCGCCTCGGCGATTAGGAGGATCGTTTCACGCTTGGGGTTTGCGTCCTCGCCAGCCCGCAACACATTGCGTAAAAAATCTCGGTTATTTGATACGCGAAGGGACGCTTTTTGGGCGCTCAAATTGAGTTCGCCAAGGCGTTGTGAAATTCTTTTTGTCAGGTCGTTGCTCATGTTGCGGTATCCTACCCGCGCCAAAGAATATTACTAGCCGTTACAAAAACCGCTTGACGCGGGATTAAACCCGCGTATATTGACGCACCATGACCCAGATAGATAAACTTCTTTGTGTTGCTGAGGCCTATTGTTTTGCAACTTGCCTTTCTCAATCGCGAGTTTCGACGCTTATATTTAACGATGGTAAGAGATTGAAGCGTTTGGCAGGTGGCGGGGACGTTGGTACCCGTGCATATGCGCGAGCTATGAATTGGCTGTCCGGGCACTGGCCGGAGGGTGCCATTTGGCCCATCGACATACATCGGCCAACCACACCCAATTTGCTCGAGCCAGCACAATGAGTGGTTCTTGGAGCGGTTGCAAAATTTCACAAATCTTTCCCCCTTTTCAATTTATCGGTGCTTTTCGCCCGCTCCCCCTCCCTAGGCGGGCAATCGGGATGTTGGGTGGCGGGGCATCCTTGATAATTATTTATCAAGCCGGTTGGTGCCTCGCCGCCTTCCAGCTGTTTTTTGAGGAATGCCGTTTGGCGCGAATTTTTGTTCCTGAAATATCTCATATTTCAGACCTCGCACATTCCTACAGGCTCCGTCTTGGTGTGGCCCCAGGTGAGGTGACACCATGCTGAGCGGGTATCTGGCGGCAAATGAATATTCCGCGTTAATCGGTGCTTTCCGGGGGTTGGTTCGCCAATGTGGTGGGCCCAACGCCGCCAGCAATATCGCTCGGGTCAGCCAACAGCAAATATCTCGTTATATGAGCGCCAGCCCAGAGCATGCGCGCCAGTTTCCGCCCCTTGATGTCATCGCTGATCTGGAAGCGGAGTGTGGGCAACCTCGGGTCACCAAATTACTGGCCGAAATGGAAGGGTTTGTGCTTGTGCCACTCCCCAAGGCGCGGGGCGGGGATGATGCGGTAGAGCTGATCGCGCGCGTGTCAGGCATGCTTCATGAGGTTGCAGATGTGTCAGGTGGCGTGGCCGAAGCGCTGAGGGATGACTGCATCACCGAGGCAGAGTGCGAACATTTGCATGGGCAAATTCGCGAGGCGCAAGAGGCGCTAGCATCGCTTGATCAACAAATTGACCAGATGAAGACGACCGCAAAAACGGCGGGGGTTCCGGGGAAGGCCCACTTAGGGCCGACGGCGGATTAAAAATGAAAGATAAAACCCATGAATGAGATCATTTTACCGGATGAGACGGCGCGAAATGCGGATGCTTTTGCGCGGGATATTTCTGGCACTTGGCAAAAATCTATCGCGGCGATCCTTGAAACAGGTCGGTTGTTAAAGGCCGCAAAATCCCAATTGCCGCACGGCGAATTTCAGCAAATGATTGAGAATCAATTGCCGTTTGGGGTGCGCGAATCTCAAAGATTGATGGCCATTGCGGCTGATGAGCGGCTATCAAATGCGACCCATGGGTCGTGTTTGCCCCCTAGCCCACGCACGCTCTATGAACTGACCAAACTTGACTATGAGACATTCGCGGCACGGTTGGAGGACAAGACCATTCGCCCCGAGATGATGCGCAAGGATATTACAACTGTTGCAAAAAAAGCCAAACGTGTGGCCCGTGAGCGCGAGCTTGGGGATAAGCAAATCGCATTGCCAACGCGAAAATTCGGGGTGGTTTATGCGGATCCAGAATGGAAGTTTGAAACATATAGCGCCGAAACTGGCATGGATAGGGCGGCAGATAACCATTATGCTACGTCAAGTGTGGAAATGATCAAAGCGCGGCCAGTCGGTGATATAGCGGCGGATGATTGTGTTTTGTTTCTGTGGGCCACTGTGCCGATGTTGGAGCATGCACTCGACGTTTTAAATGAGTGGGGTTTCAAATATCGTTCGCAGTTTATTTGGCGCAAACCCAAAGCGGGCACTGGTTATTGGAATAGAAATCGTCACGACATTTTATTGATAGGGACGCGCGGGAAGGTGCCTTGCCCGGCGCAGGGCGAGCAGTGGGGCAGTGTGATAACTGCTGATTTGGCGCGCCATAGTCAAAAGCCAGACAACTTTTACTATCTGATCGAGCATTATTTCCCGTCCCTGCCCAAAATTGAATTGAATGCGCGGGGCGTGGCGCGGGATGGGTGGTGTGCGTGGGGGAATGAAACCGAGTCCGACGAAGCGCGGGGGATTACGTTGGTCGATGGTGTCAGCGATGCCAGCCACTTGCCGCTTTTGCCCAACCCCGGAAAACCTTGCGTAGGTAAAGAAAATGGCGGGGGTGCCGGGGACGGCCCGACTAGGGCCAACGGCGGCGCGACAAAAAAGTCATCCCCGCCGGTTGGCACCAAGGCGCGGGCGAAAGCGTCAAAGAAGAGTGAGGATATGTCAGCGCCGATTGTAGCGCGGGTGAATATTGATGATTTAGAATTGCTGGTTCGCGTGGCGGACAAAAAAATCAGCTTTTACGCCATGCAAAAGCACCCACTTTTCCCCAGTGAGTTGGGGTGCGTTTCGGCGGACTGTTTTGAGATTGTGACTGCGGCCAATATCAGCGCGGTTTCGAACAGGATTTGGTCGAGTGAATTTGTGGCCAACGCCTCAGCGTCGATGCGCGCTTCCACTTGGCGCATTCCCACCACTATCTACAAGTCGGGCCGTACCGGGCCCATCCCCGTCATGGGCGATGGTACTGCCGAGGGCGGTGCCAAATGAGCGCCGCGCAGACTTCAATCACAAGCAGTGACCCGATTGTAAATGTTTCTCATCGTTGGTCTGAACAGCAGATGTTTCTGCTGCGCAAGATGGCGATGGACGATAAATCTGCAAGTGTAATAGCGGCGGCAATCGGCAAATCCAGAAATTCGGTGATTGGGCGGTGTGATCGGCTGAAAATTAGGCTGGGGGGCAGGCCGCGCTGTGTAAAAAACAAACCAAGCTTCAAAACGCCCGTTGCCAAAAGAAATCACCGCGAGGTGCAAAATGGAATTAACTCAACCTCTGGCACCTACAGAGTGGGGCGGGACAGCGCGCAAACGGGCAAGGCAGATTCTGCGGTTGTTGCGCGGGTTCTTGACCCAACCAATGCACCAGCTGGCGCTTTGATGCTGACCCTTATGGAAATTGGAACGGGGCAGTGCCGCTGGCCGTTTGAAATTGAATCTGAATTTCCGGGGCAAAAACCACAAATCAAGTTTTGTGGATGCCCTGTAACAACCGGCGCTAGCTGGTGTGCCGTCCACGCCAAACGCGCGTTTGCTGAAAAGCAAACAGGGAATGGCATGTGATGAAAAAGCTCGTTGAGGTTGAACTTATGGTGCATCGGGAAACCCTTGAGGCTGTACACGTTTCAGATTGCGGCGAACAGTCCCAGGCCAAATGGATTCCTATTAGTCAAATTTCCAATTGGGAAGCCGTAGCAGGTCAATTGTCGGGGGTGCCGGGGAAGGGCGCTAGCCCGACGGCGGCAATGCAAAGAGCTGTGGTTTGTATTTTACAAATCCCGGAATGGTTGGCTGTTGAAAAGGGGTTCAGCGCCGATCCGTTTATGGCGGATGGCGCTGATTTGTTTGGAGAATGGCAATGAGCGCTGATGTTTGGGACACTCCCCCTAAGCTTATTGAACTGAGCGGCCCACAAAAATGGGCGCGCCAAGTGCAAAGCAACAAGCGATATCGGGCCAGTACGTCCGGGGCATATCGCACGGAACCGGTACTAAACGCGGAAAGTCGCCAGGTTCTTTATGCGCTGGCCGGGGAACTTTTGCCCGGTGCGCGGGTCGTTGTGGTTGAGTTTGACGCGTTGAAGGCGGCAACCGGGTATTCCTCCCGGCGCATAAATTGGTGCCTGCGGGCATTGCATCATGCCATATTGATTGGCCCCGTTACGCGCCAAAAAGCGGGGGGCAAAACCTATCTGAAAGTTCCGCTTTATGTGGGGGGTGGAAACTGTGCCACGCGCTGCACCAATTTTGGGATATCCATCAAAAACCGCCGCCGCAATTGCCTTGCGCGGGGAGGGTAAAACCTACCCAGAGATTGCGAAAATGTTGGGGATTTCCCCCAGCTCGGCGAGCGGATTGTATGCCAACGGTATCAGGTCAAAGGGCTTGCGTGCGCGGAGCAAAGATGCACCGGAATTAAAATTCAACCTCAGCAATCTTTTGTCCGCCAAGCTTTTGCCCTACGCCAGCAAGCGCGGAATTACTGTGCGGGCGTTGGTCAGCAAAATATTGCAGACCGTGGCCCGCGAGAACCTCATCGACGCTGTGCTGGATGATGATGGGGGGGCGGAGCTATGATGTTACCCTGCTTGTTGGATTTCCTTGCGCGCCGCACTGGCCAAAAAGGCGGCACGGGTCAACCCCCGTCGCTTGGCCTCGCTATCGATGGCGCGCAGAGTTCCGGCCTCAAATGTGACGTTGGCCCGCACAACGCGCGTGTCGTTCTCGATGACGGGAATGCGCACAAGAAATGCGCCTGCGGCCAGAGCCTCAATGACGTTAGCTTGTTTGCGGATTTCATCCAGACCGGATGCTTCAGGCATATCCTCATCCTCAGCCCAAAGCGCGAGGGCTTCAAGGGCATTGGTGACGATGTCCGCTTCATTATCTGCGGCGGAAAACACTCCGGGCAGATCGGGGAAAGTAATTCCATAAGCGCTGTCCTGGTCTTTTTCAACGATGGCAAAATAGGCTTTCATAGTGGTTTCTCCGTTTTTGATGGTGGGCTGGATTATATCCAACCCGCTTGTTTTGCGATGGATTTGGCCGTTCCAAGCGGCAAATCCTTTTTTGGGTGCGGAACAATCACTGTTTTTGTCCCTTTGCGAAATTTGTGGTGGGAGCCTTTAACGGAAACTTCCACAAATCCACTTTGCTTTAGTTTCTTGATGATGTTGCGGCTGTTGCGTTCCATGGTCATTGTCTCCCTATGCGCATATATATACACACTTTCCACGAACACGTCAAGTGACAATGCGCAAAATAATGCGCATTGCGAAGGTTTTTTAGGGGGGGCGGTATGACCCAAATCCCCGAAATTGTTGTGGACTGTTTTGCCGGGGGTGGCGGTGCATCCGAGGGCATGGAACGCGCCATGCGCCGAATGGGCGAACGGGATTTGCTCAATGGTGCTGAGCCGATGGTGTCCATTGCCATAAATCATGATGATGACGCGCTGGCTATGCATGCGGCAAACCATCCCGACACATTGCACTTGCCAGTTGATATTTGGGGCGTTGACCCACAAGCTGCTGTCAATGGTAATCCGGTTGGTTTGCTATGGGCATCACCCGACTGCCGACATCACTCAAAGGCTAAGGGTGGCGCGCCGGTGAGCGATAGCGTGCGGGATTTGGCATGGGTGGTCACCCATTGGGCTGAGCAGGTTCGCCCCCGGATTATCATGCTTGAGAACGTCGAGGAATTTCGCAAGTGGGGCCCAACAATGCCCGATGGCAAGGGTGGAAAAATTTCCGATCCAACTAAACGTGGTGAAACATTTAACCGTTGGGTGGCTCGGTTTAAGGCCATGGGATACCGGGTTGAATGGCGTGAGTTGCGCGCCTGCGAATTTGGCACTCCGACAATTCGCAAGCGCCTATATGTGATTATGCGGTGTGACGGCCAGCCTATTGTGTGGCCAGAGCCAACCCACGGGGATCCAAAAAGCGAAGCGGTAAAGAATGGGCAGAAAAAAGCCTGGCCAATTGCCGCCGATATTATTGATTTTAACCGGCCATGTCCCTCAATTCTTATGGATAGGGCACAGGCTAAGATTTACAAAAAAGAGACAGGCACCACGATCATTCGCCCGTTGGCGCATAATACGATGGCGCGAATAGCCAAGGGCATCAAGCGCTATGTTCTTGATGCGGCTGAGCCGTTTATTGTGACCTGCAATCATTCTGGGCAAGGGTTTCGCGGGCAAGGGTTTCGCGGGCAAGGGCTGGATAAGCCATTTGCCACGGTGACCAAAGCGCGGGATGCGCATGGTCTGGTAATGCCCCACGTTATGACGATGCGTAATTCAGGTAAGCCATTCTCAACCATTATGAGCGGGGGGACGACGCAAGCGGTCGTTGCTGCTCACATGCTTTCGCTCAAAGGTTCAAACCGGCGTGACGGTTCAGTTGAAACGCCACATCCAACGGTTTTGGCCGGTGGCCAGCATTCGGCGGTGGTGACCATGCCGCTTTTCAACGCCTATTATGGTTCTGAAAAACATGGGGCAACCATAAGCGAGCCCATGCGCACGGTTTCAACCCGTGACCGGTTTGGGCTGGTTCAATGTGAAGGCGCGGGGCCACAACTTACCGCCGCCCGTATTTTTGGCGCGCATGCAGTTGCCAATTTCTTGCGAAAATATGGATGCTGGGATGGCCCGGATTATGTCCAGGTTGGCGACTTCATTATCTACGATATTGGCATGCGGATGCTCACGCCCCGCGAATTAGCCCGCGCCCAAGGCTTTGGCGATGATTATATTCTGGCCGCCCCTTACAAAAACAAAACTCTTACAGAGACCAGCCAACGGCATAAAATTGGCAATTCAGTTTGTCCCGATATGGCCGATGCTTTGGCCTTCGCAAATTATAGGCCAGAGCGTCGAGAGCGATATTCAGTGCCGCAAGGGTGGCTGTTTGACGGGCTAACCCCACAACATATGGAGGCGGCTGAATGAGCCATTCAAGTGCATGGACGTGGCGAAAAGCCGTCGCTACGGAGTCCGGATTACCCGCAACCACGCGCCACGTATTACTCACTTTATCCCTGTGGATGAACGAGCTGGGGGAAGGGTGCTATCCTAGTGTAAAAACGTTGGTTGAGGCGACAGGGTTGAGCAATCGGTCGGTTATAACTCACCTGCAAAAAGCAGCTGAAATGGGGTGGATTATTGTGTCCCAGCACGGATTTCGTGGCCAAAAATGGCGCTCAAACGAATACCGAGCGGCATGGCCCGGACGCTCAGAATTGCCTCAAAATGACGTCAATTTTGAGCAAAATATTGACCAATCTGACGAAGAAAAGGTGGTGAACCTAACGACAGGTGGTGAACCTAATGCACAAAAGGTGGTGAACCTAATGCATAAAGGTGGTGAACCTAATGACATAAAGGTGGTGAAGGAGGTTCACACTAACAGTCCAAAGAACAATCCAATAAACAATACCCCTCCACAAGTGGAGGCGAAGACAGATTTTCAAATTAGAAAAGATTTGAGAATGCTGTTTGATCAGTTTGGAATGTCCAAACCAACTGAGCACAATTTGATTATTCAATTTCGCAAACTCTGGGACTTTGGTTGTCAACGCCCTGGAGATATCGCTCAGGATGCATTTGTCGCCTTTGGTTTGATGGATGCAGAACATCGGGCGGCGGCAATGGACGCCATGCCATTCTACGCCATGGCGCAAAGACGGCAATCAGCCTCGTCGCAATATGTGGTGGGCTTGGCAAAATGGATTACCAAACGAAGTTGGGAAGGCATGGTTATCCCTGAGACGGATCGCGAACAATTCCGCCTTGCCCGTGATAACTCGACGGTTTTGGCCTCCAAGGAACCAGAGCTTTACCGTCGGTGTGTTGAGCTCAAATATGCCGGTGACCCGACAAAGTTGCGGCTTTGGAGTGGTTTTTCATCTGCTAGTTTCCCCAAGCAAATGGTGGTTGAGGTGCGCGCAGAATTGGCTTTGGAGCTGCATGGGCAGACCGGGGCTGGGCCGCCATAGGGCTGAATTATGGTTTTGTTTTCTTCCAAGTTTTCCCTTTTGATTTGAGGTGTCCCATGGTTTCTCGTTACAAATCTAAACTACCCCCACCACGTGAAACTTCTGGTGACAGGGCCCGTGCTAAAGTTCGGGCCAACGCCTCCAAACGCCCGGCACGGCCCAAGCCAGTGATGAAACCAAACCGGGAAGTGTATATTCCTGACCACGCTGAAAGCTGCAGCTGGTATGCGTTGACGACGGCCCCGCAAAGCGAGCAGATGGTGGTCGATTTGCTGGGAGAGAGGGGATTTAATGCCATCAATCCGGTTGAAGAAATCGAGATTAGAGCGTCTCGCAAAACTCGCTACAGGCGCGTTGTTCGCAATCGGGCTATGCTCACTTCCATGGTTTTGTTGGCCCATTTGGGGCCTGTCCCATGGCTCACGGTGTTGGATGTTAGCCGTGTGACCGGCGTGATCGGGGTTGAGGGTCGCCCTTCATTGGTTCCCGTGGCGGCGGCAATACGGCTCATCAAGCGGTCTGGCCTGAAGGCACAAACCCGCAAGCCCAACCTTGCAAGGGGTGATATAGCCGAGATAATTGAAGGGCCATTTGAGGGGTTTGAAGGTAAAGTTGTAGCCCTTCGCGAGGGGCGTGCCAAAGTGATGCTTGGCCTTTCTGGTGTGTTTGGCGAGGGCGCACGGGCTGTGGATATCGCAGAGGAAAGCCTAGAAAGGTTAGCAAGTTGAACGGGTTAAACGTTCATGTTTTGGGTGTGTTGACTCTTTTGCGAATCATCCGCATACTTACAGATGACCCAAATGGTTGATCCGATGCGAGGCAATCCTGACAATTTCAGGGTGGGAGTACCCCAAAGGCTAGACGCGCGAACCATATGCGGACCCAGTGCCCAATACGGCTGATTGCCGAGATGGGAGTTGAAATGGGTGCCGATGTGCTTGTCTCTAAAGTCAGGAAAACACTATGTAACTCTCCCATGCCTATATCAAATTACGCCCCGCGCTCTTCATGAGAGTTTGCGGGGCTTTTTGTATGGGAAACTATTATGGCGGACGCACCTCCGATTTCATCGCAGTTGATGTAAAGATAGATGCCCGGCAATTCAGGGCTGAACAAAAACTCATCATCGGCTCAGAGATGCCGTTTGCTATGGCTATGGCGTTATCGGCTATGGCGAAAGAACTTCAGGGGGTCGCCGAAAAGGAAATTGCGGCCCGTTACGATAGGCCAACGCGCTGGACAAAAAAATCATTATTTACTTGGCCCGCACGCAAAGCCGATTTCCCAACGCAAAGTGCAGGGGTGTACTTCAAAGACTATTCGCCCAAGGGTGTGCCTGCAGGTCGCTATCTTCATCCCTCAATCGTTGGCAAGGCGCGATCTCACAAAGGGTTCGAGAAGGCGCTTATTCGCTCGGGATTGATGAGGCCAGACGAGTATGCAATTCCGGCAAAGGGTGTGCGCCTCAATCAATATGGAAATGTTTCTCAAGGTCTAGTTCGCAAAGTTTTGTCGCAATTAAAGTCCGGCGATCCCTATCAATGGGAAACCACACGAAGCCGCAAACGCGGCAAAACTGGTAGACTAAGTGGAGCACGTTATTTTATCCCATCCATTGGCTCGAAGTTGCCCCGTGGTATTTATCAGCGCACGGGCCGTGGGGCCGTTAAGATGTTGTTTATTTTTGTGACAGATCGCCCTGATTACAAAGTTATCTTGCCCTTCAAACAAATTGAAAACGAGGCGGCCATGCGGCCGCTCCGCGAGTATTTGATCGGGCCTTTGAACGGATTGTCGCCGATAGACGTCGGCGCAGGACTGCTCAAAGGTAGAATGGGTCCTTGCTGGGGATATGCCATAACGCGAGTAATTCGCACCCCGTTTAATAAAAAAAATTCGAGCGGCTCAAGGGTTATGGTTTGGGTTGTTGTTTAGATACCAGAAAATGAGGTTATGTTTAGAGATTACGACTTACTCACTTTGCTAAAGGCCCATCCTCTGCCCAAAGGTGTGCAAGACTTAGTGTGCAATTTGTCAGAGCTAGCTCGTGGGCTAGATAAATCTGAGGTGATGGTTGCCCGCTATCGAGATGGCGGTATGCCGGTGTTGACTAAAGGCGGGGCTGGTAAAGCCTATGAGTTCCAACTGGCGCATTGTTGGGCCTGGTATCATGGCATGAAAGCTGGTGAGGCCGCTTTACTTGATGATCGGACTGCACAGCTTGAGTTACTGCGGATGGCCTTGGTTGGCGAAGATGGTAGCAACGATATGCTGAAGTTGACACCAAAACAGAGGTCGGCAGAATATGAGGCAGCGCGGCGTTATTCAGAAACCGCCATGGCTCAGGGCAAGCTGGCCTATCGTTCGGAAATGGTTTTGTTGCTGGAAGGTGTTTTTTCGGTGGTGCGCAACCAGCTGGTTGGTTTGCCCGATGTTATGGAGCGCCGAGTTGGCCTTTCGCCTGAGCAATCTGAGGCCATGGAAAAGATCGCAAAGGAAACCGTGGGTGCAATCGCAACAAAACTGAATGATTCAAATTTGGTGATCAACATTGCGGCCAAAGCTAAACTCAGTGAGCGAAAGGCAACCGGATGAGGGTTGACCCCTCGCATGATTATTATCGCAATGATGGGGTTCTCCCTGGCTTTGCTCAAGTTTCAGATATCCTGCTCGAAGCCATGCAGGTGCTGACACCAACTATCGACTTAACACCTAGCGAGTGCGCCAAAGAATATCGTGTGATTAAGGGCATGAAGTACGACCTCGATGCCACCCCTTATATGAACGAACCAATGGAAATGACTGTATCGCGCCGTTACAAAGCTGTAATTTATGTGGGCACAGTCCAATCTGGAAAGGCAACGGCGTTGGTTGAAAATGTGGTGCTGCACCGGATGATCTGTGACCCGTGTGATATCCACATTACCCAGATGGATAAGGAATCCGCTGGGCGGTTTTCAAAGGGCAAGATTGATAAAATGCTCAGGGAAAATCCGACACTGCGCGAGAGACTAAGAGCCCGCGGGCAAACACTGGGTAATGTGTTTAACAAAGATTTCAATGGCGGCGCGACCTTATCCATCGGTTGGCCAGTTCCGGCCCAACTTGCGTCGCGGGATATCCCGCTGGTGATCACAACCGATCGCGATCGCATCGGTGATGATATCGGGGGTGAAGGTGATATTTTGCCAATGATGCTGGCGCGCAACACCTCGTTTGGGTCTCGTGGCATGTCGATATTGGAGAGTTCGCCCGGTAGAGAAATAACTGATGAAACGTGGGTAAAGGAAACAATTCATCAAGCGCCACCGACAAAAGGCATCCTGTCTGATTACAACCAAGGAACACGGGGTCGGTATTATTGGAAGTGCCCCGGATGCAAAAAGCGGTTTGAACCTGAGTTTAAGCATCTAAAATATGATGATGACGGATCCCCATTTGAGCGCGGAGAGTCGGCCTACATGGTTTGTCCGCACGATAAATGCGGCACCGTGATCGAAGCGAACGAAAAACATTGGATGAACCTTGAAGAAAATGGAGCCGGTTGGCTGCATGAGGATGTGACCGGTAAAAAACGGGTCAAGATTACCGCGGCGAACATCCGGAAAGCTGAATATGCCAGCTATTGGCAAAAGGGGCCGGTGGCGGCATATCAGCCCTGGGCCGACATGGTTAGTAATTATTTGTCTGGTGTGGAAAAACTGGAAACCACGGGCGCGGAGTCAACACTTAAGGGCGTGGTAAATACGAAGCTCGGCGAGCCCTATCTCAGCAAAAACCGCGAAAGCAATCTTGATCTATCGGGCAAAGCACTGAGCGATCGCGCGGAATTTCGAGAGCTCGGTGTTGCGCCAAAGGAAACGTGTTTCATCACTATTTCTGTGGATGTTCAGCCGTCGCGGTTTGTGGTGAGTGTGGATGCATGGGGGCCAGAATTGGAGCGCTGGTTGGTTGATCGGTTTGATTTGGCCACACCCCCAAAGAGTTCGCCGGGTGCCGCGCGGCGCGGTATGCAGAGTAATCTATATTTTGAAGATTGGGCGGTGCTGGACAACCTGCATGAGCGTCTACTTCCGATTGCTGGTACCGGGTATGGATTGCGCCCACTGGTGGTGATCATTGATTCCAATGGCGCGCCGGGAACAACTGATCGTGCTTATAAGTTTTGGCGCGCCAAGCATCGCAAACGGCTGAGCCATATCTACTATTTATACAAGGGCGTCGGGGGCAATAATGCGAACCGCGCCAAGCATCGGCAACCGGAAAATCAGCAGGGCAAAAAATATCTAAACCGAGATTCCGTAAAAATTGTTTTTGCTTCAACTAACAAACTGAAAGACGAAATTGCTGCATCTTTGGTGCGAGAAGAAGCGGGGCCGGGTACTTTCCATTTGCCTGAGACTTTGCCCTCGAACATTTTTGAGGAGTTTTGTGCAGAGCGCAGAACCGAGGACGGCTGGGAAAAGAAACCGGGGCATGTTCGTAATGAAAGCCTTGACCTTGGCGTTATGGGTAAGGCCGCGATTATCGTGCGCGGGGCCGAAAAAATCAACTGGAACAAGCCACCAATGTGGGCGCTTGGGTCGCAAGAAAATAGCTTTGCCTCTGTGATTGACGCGCAGGGCAAGGGGACAACCAAAACAGCCACGAAACCCGGCGGCGCTGCTTTGGCGGCGGCGCGCGCAAATTTTGTAAAGCGAAGGTAAAATGATTTCATCAAATCCAACCGCTGAAGAAAAAGCCCAATATTCAACTTGGCTAGTTGAGGCAGAGGCGGCCTATCATAAGTTGATGACCGGTGTATCGGCGGCAAGTGCGAGTTATAACGGTGAAAGTGTATCCTACACCCAAGCATCAAAACCTCAGTTGCTCAATTATATTGGCTCGCTTCGTAAGGCGTTGGGGAAATCTGGTTTGAGTAACAAGCCGGTTAGTTTCCGCCATCCTGTATTTGGGCGGCGCTCATGAACGCGGTGGAAATTTTAGACGCAACAGGCGCGCCCATGAAGCGCGGGCCGAAATCCTCGGCGTTTCGGGCGACCGGTGGGCGGCACCCCTCATTGACCAATTGGAATCCGGGGCGCCATTCGGGCCAATCGGCCCTGCGTTTTTCACGCGAGAGCATGAGCGACCGCGTTCACGATTTGGCGCGTAACGATGGCTGGGCCTCGGCGGCTGTGAGCCGATATGTGGATACGTTGGTGGGGGCGGGCTGGCGCTTGTCCGCCAAGCCAAACATGACAACGCTTGGCCTAACATTTGATCAGATGGCAGAAATTTCAGAGCGCCTCGAGGCACTTTGGTTTGACTATGTAAATGACACAGGTTTTTGGTGCGATGTGGAACGCGCAACCAATATGGCCGGTATGCTGGGGTTGGCCACACGCCACCAATTCGCCGACGGTGAGGCCGTGGGCTGGGTCGGCTGGCGCGAAGGTTCGCCCACTGGTTTTTCGACGTGCGTTCAAGTAATTGACCCGATGCGTCTATCAAATCCCCACGGGGGCATGGACACCGATATTCTGCGCGACGGCGTAGAGGTTGATGGGTGGGGAGCCGCCAGCAGATATCATATTCGCCAATCCCATCCCGGCGACTTGATGCATCGGGGCGGGGCCAATTTTGAGTGGAAGGCCTTTGTGCGAGAAACCGAATGGGGCCGTCCGGTGATTGTGCATTTGCGTGAAAAACAGTGGGCCGGAATGTCCCGTGCTGTTTCGTGCCTTGCCCCCATTGTTACCAAACTAAAGCAGGTGACCGATGGGGATGATTATGAATTGCAGGCGGCTGCGTTGAATTCGATGTTGGCGGCGTTTGTTACGACGCCGATGGATCAAGACCTATTAGATGATACCAGTACAAATGTATCGGCTTACTCAGAGTCTGAGCAGGCCTATTATGGTGCCAATCCATTGGAGTTAGATGGTGTCCAGATGGGATTTTTGCACCCGGGTTCAAAAATTGACACCATCAAAGCCGAACATCCATCAGCCAATTTTGAAGTATTTCAGCGCAATGCATTGCGCAATGTCGCTAGTGCGGCAGGGCTGACTTATGAAGCGCTTACAGCGGATTACTCACAGGCCAATTATTCATCCATTCGGGCCGCAATGGTCGAATTCCGCAAAGGCTTTACAGCCCGCGCCGCGATGATCGGCAGTCAATGGCAGGGACAGATATACCGCGCCTGGCTTGAAGAGGTGTTTGACAAGGGCCTGATCGACATCCCCGCTGGGGTGCCAAGTTTTCAAGCTGCGCCAGTGGCGTGGAGCCATGCCAAATGGATTGGCCCCGGCGCTGGCTGGGTGGATCCAAAGAAAGAAGCTGAGGCCGCAGGTTTGCGAATGGCATTTGGCGTCTCAACCATGGAAGATGAGGTCGCAAATCAGGGCGGCGATTGGATGGAAAAGGTCGATCAAATTGCTCGTGAACGTAAGTATAAAATCGCGCGCGGCATTGACCCAGATGCTGGTCGTCCGGAAGCGCGGATACAGACACAAACCCCGGAACAACCAGAAGACGACATCGACGCACGCGGCAATGAACAATCTAGCTCTGCTCGTGTCCCCAATATCCAGCGGAGAGGAAACCGCA
Organism: Alphaproteobacteria bacterium; assembly: GCA_024279675.1. Lineage (GTDB taxonomy): Bacteria > Pseudomonadota > Alphaproteobacteria > Rhizobiales > Devosiaceae > DROE01. The sequence goes on along the minus strand of JAJRRG010000177.1, from coordinate 13,765 downwards.
AATGAAAAAATCGCTTTTAGCTGATCGGGTTTTTAATCGCCCCTTGTTGATCAATGCGGCCAAGGCCAACATAATCGCGCCATTTCTAGCCAGCGAAATTTTGGGGGATGGGGTGACCGTCAACCAATATCAAGGGGCGGTTGAGCCGGTGCCGGAAATTCATGCGGGGATGCTTGGCCGGTCGATGGGGCCGGGTATCGATGCCACGCGCGAACAGGATTTGCCGCGCACAAGCAATGGTGTTGGGCTGATCGCTGTCGAGGGCACTTTGATTAACAAAGGCGCTTGGGTTGGCTCAAATTCTGGAGAAACATCCTATCAAGGTTTGATGCGCCAAATCGCTGAGGCGCGCGACGATGAATCCATCAAAGCGGTAGTTTTTGAAATTGATAGCTATGGGGGAGAAGTGGCGGGATGCGCTGATTGTGGTTCTGCAATTGCCGACCTCTCAGTGGAAAAACCAACTATCGCCATTTGCACCGATCATGCTTATTCCGCCGCCTATTGGCTAGCCAGCCAATGCCGACAAATTATTTTGCCAGAGGCTGGGGGCGTTGGCTCCATCGGTGTCATATCCTTGCATGTAAATTATCGTGGTTGGCTGAAAAAAGAAGGCATGGAAATCACCGTTGTCGCCGCTGGCGAGCACAAGGCAGACGGCCACCCCTATGACGCACTGCCGGAAGCGGTTCGCGATACGTGGATGGAAGAATTTGAAATTTTACGGAACCAATTTGCTGATGCCGTTGCCGCAGGTCGCGGCGAGCGGTTCGACAAAAATGCTGCATTGGCGAGCGAGGCCAAAACCTACCTTGGCCATGCGGCGGTGAAAGCGGGGCTTGCCGATCAGGTGGCGCGCCCCTCAGAGGCGTTTGCCGCCTTTGTGGAACTATTTTAGACCAACCTACCTCAACAACATGGAGATAATATTATGGCGAATAAACCCGGCCTAATGGGAACAATGCGCAATGCTTTGCGGAACAAAAACGGCGCTCGCTCGGCAGAAACAGAAGAAGATATCGACTTAGTGGCAGACGACGAAGAAACCGCAGATCAAGCAGGTGAGGAAAATCCACCTGAAGATGATGGTGCTGATGACGCGGAGACATCTGCTGAAGGCGAAACCGATAATGAGCCTGAAGACGATGAAGAAGACGAAACAGGCCCTGCCGCTCGCGCCGCCACAAACCGCGAACGTGCGCGGTGCATCACCATCTTTACCCACGCGAACGCCGATGCCCATCCAAACTTGGCCATGGCCCTGTTGGAAGATGGCACATCAAAAGTTCGAGCAACCAAGCTGTTGAATGCGGCAGGCGGCGGCGTCGCCAAATCGGGCGGCTCACTAGCGGAACGAGTAGCGGCTTCGCAGGGGGACAAAAAGCCGGGCCAAGATCAAGGGGCGACCAAAAAGTCCAAGGGGTCAAATTCAATGAATGACCGCATGGCTGCTGCAAATCAAAACGCGGCAAACAGATTGAAAAACCAACAGGGCTAAACAGCCCTGCCAATTCCTCAAACATAAAAAAAGGAAAAGCTTATGGCTTTTGATACTGAAACCCACACGCCGAGTTCGCTGCTTATTGGCGATTATCCGGTTCACAATGAGGCCGTCACCATTTCAGGTGGTGCGGCGCTAATCGCGGGCACCCTTTTGGCCACCGATGGTACAACCTTCCAAGAGGCTGTGACGCCAGGGGCTTTTGCTCAGCCTATTGGCGTCTTGGCTGTTGATGCGGACGCATCGGGCGGCAACGTAACTGCCCCAGCCTATCTGTCCGGCAAATTGGATGAAGCAAAATGTACCAAAGACGCCAGTTTTGCAACGTGGGACATTGTTCGCGCCGCTCTGCGCGTCGTGGCTGCGCCCCTGTTCATCGTTTCGCTCGTTAAGTAGCGACTGACTAAAACTTCTTAAACCTCACACCCTGAAAAATCCGCCGATCATCGGCGCAGGGCTTTTGCTATGGAGAAAACAAAATGGCATATTTCGACACCGCAATCCTTGCGGCCAGCTTTGACCGCCGGATTGCACCGGGCACCGATTTGCTCGACAAGCTATTCCAGCGGGAACACCAATCTCAATCTGAAAAGATTGTTTTTGATGAAATTCTAGATGATGAAGGTTTGGCATCCTATGTCTCCCCTGATATCGCAACGCCGGATGGAACGCACTCACAAGTTGGCGCAAAGGAATTTAAGCCTTCCTATATCAAGGAACGCCATACGATTAAACCTGCCCAAGGCTTAACTCGCCAAGTTGGTGAAGCGCTGAGTGGCGATGCGAGTCGGTCCGCTGATGCGGCATTTTATGATGCGATTGAGAAAACCCTCAATATGCACCAAAATCGCATCACGCGTCGTGAAATCCAGCAGGCCAACGAATTGCTACAAACAGGCAAAGTGACCATTGAAGGCAAAAACTACCCCAAAAGAATTGTCAATTTTAACCGTCATGCGGATCTGTCTGATGCATTGATTGGCGCGGCTCGGTGGGGTCAATCTGGCGTTTCGATCGGTGATTATATCGAAGCTAAGTCGGACAAAATGGGTGAAGTTGGCGGGGCCATTGGCAAAATTTTGATCCTTGGATCAACGGCCAAAAATGCCTTTGTCAATGATGATAAAATCGCGGCGGCGATGGACAACCGCCGGGCAAGCGCTGGACTGATCGAATTTGGAACAGTTGGTACCAAAGCCGACTCCGTGATGCGTTTTGTCGGGGAATGGGGCGACTTGTCAGTTTGGAAGTATGTACAAACTTACAAAGATGCCTCTGGTGTTCGCCAACACCTATTCCCGGTCAATGGCATGTTTCTGGTTGATCCGGATGAATTTATGGGCACACGTTGCTATGGAGCCATTTTGGATACCAAAGCCAGCCTGAATCCACTCAAACGGTTTGCCAAAGTTTGGGATGAGCAAGATCCTGCGGTAACACTAGCAATGACCCAATCGTCTCCGCTTATGGTGCCAGGCAACATTGATGCAAGTTTCTTCGCAACAGTTGTTTAGTCGGCCACAACACACCCCCGCCAATGATTTGGCGGGGTTATTTCTCAAAATCATAGGAGGCTATAATGGCCAAACAAACCACAATCGCATTTGCGGTTTCAGTGACGGTTGATGACAAAATTTTCGCGCCAGGCGACCCGATTAAGATCGGAAAGACCAAAGGCTCAATTTCTGAGGAAGACGCTGCGAATGTTGAAAAGGTTCATGGGCTTTTTGTCGGCACATCCAGTCCGGTGGCAGATGCTGACACGTCAAAACTTGAGGCTGATCTTGGCACCGCCACGACCCGTGCAGAAACGGCAGAAGATAATATCCTCGACTTGGAAAAGCAGGTTGCGGATGCTTCTGCTCGTGCAGAAACGGCAGAGGACAAAACTGTTGATCTTGATGAGCAGGTTAGCGCTGGCGTCGTTTTGGTTAAAGAGTTGGAAGCGCGTGTGAGCGAGCTAGAGGCTGAAATTGCTGAATTGACTAAGCCGGGGAAGGGTGGTTGAGGTGAACAATTCCACATCCAAAACAAAGGCGGGGGCGCCAATATCACCAACTCAGGAAAACGTGACCCGGACCTACCCTGAAGCGGTCTTTGATATGGCTGGCAAACGGGTACCTGCGGGTGTCAAAGTGACATTACCCCGCCCCACGGCTCGTCGGTTTGAGGCGCGGTGGAGCCTTAAGTCCGTTCCGGTTGATAAGACTTAGTCCACGCCATGCCCTTGACCCGTCATTCCCTTTTTTCAAATCTGCCAAGTGTCTTTGTTGATACATTTGGTGAGCCGATCTCGTTCACTCTTGCGGGCGGAGACAAGGTTTTACAGGCCATTGTCCGGCAAGAAGCGGACGAGTTGAATGGGGGTATTGGCGGGTCAGGCACGGTTGGTGATATCGTGTATCTAAAACTGTCAACCGCCGATGTGGTTCACTTGGCACAAGGCGATACACTGATCCACCAGTCTATCGTTTTCAAAATTGAATTTCCGGGTCGTGATGACGGGCGTGGAATGACCAGTTTTGACCTGGCAAGGGTGGTTTGATGGCTGAGCATATTCGCACAACCGTTCGCACTGCAATCGCCGCGCAAATTGCGACACATGTGTCGGGTTTGGCGGTTTTTTCTGCCCGATCTCGGCCAATTGGCTTAAGCGAACCCGGTGAATTGGTAGAGATTTTGATCCCCCGAGAACGCACAAATGCGCAAGCGACCCATTGTGCGGATGATCCTGAATATCGGCGGGAAATTGAGGTGTTGTTGGTTGGGTATCACGCAGGCCTTAATGATGAATTGGCCGCCAATGGCGCTGATTTACTTGCGCTGAAACTTGAAACGGCCATCCATGCGGACCAGACGTTGGGCGGTAAGGTGCTGGATATCTGGCTGACATCAACAGACTTTGCGCTTGATGCCGCCGCCTATGCCAATGCCAGCTTTTCACAAAGCTGGACTGTGTTGGTGGCGAAATCTCTCGCTGAAATGAATTTATAAAAACTCAAATCAAACTTAACTCTAAGGAGACTGACCGATGGCATCAAACCCAGCCGGAAAACTAATGATTATTCAACAAGAGATTTCCGGTGCGCCGGGAACTTGGGAAAATCTGTGTGGAATTAACGACACCACGTTCAATCTCACAAATGCTGTATCTTCTGAGGTTCGGGTGCCTTGTGCTGATCGATCCCAGGTCGTGGAAACGATCAAAACCTATGGGGAGCAGGGCGTAACCTTTGATGTATCGGGCCTGTTTGATAGTGATGCAAAAGGTGTTGTTGCACTTGAAGCCGCGCGAACTCAAACCAAAAAGAAACTGCGTGTCTTTGTGCCTGAGTACGGTTATTTTGAGTATGCTGAATGGCTGATTCCCACAATTACATTGACGGGTGGCCCAACCAATAGCCTTAACTTTTCTGGGACATTTGAAAGTTCTGGTACTCTAACCTTCACGGCGATTTAAGATAAATACCCAAGTTCTTTTAGGCGGTCACTCGCCAAGTCACGAATAGCATCGCCATGGGTAATTTCTAACTGTTGGTCGCTTTTGTAGGTTTCAAGGGCATCGGCAAATGATGTTTTTTTGACGACCTTTCTGGTGGATGTTTTGACCGTGTCTTTGGCGGGGGTGCTATGAACTTTTGCCTCCCGCTGATTATTTTTTATTTCAGCTAATTTCATTGAGTTGTCACCGACTACCAATAAAATTACGGCGGAAAACATGCTGACCAATCCGATGGTCAGCTGGATATCCGTTCCCGTGCTGCTGAAGCCTAAATAAGCAAACCAAATGCCAATACAGGCAAAAATCCCAGCGATTATCCACATTGCTCAACCCCTTCAGCGACAGCGCTTAGCGTAAAACAATTTTAAAGGAAATGCAAAATGACATCAAATCCTTGGCGGGGTGAGCTAATCGTTGAAATGTCGGGGCGGCAAATTACGCTGCGGTGCCGTATGGATGTTCTGGCAAAACTGCTTGAAGAATTGGGTTGTGAAACCTTTGTGGCGCTGACCAAAAAGTGGGATGGACTTAGCCCTGAAGTGTTGCGTGCAACGTTGCGACTTTTGGCGGAAAGTCCCTCTGAGGCGGATGCCTTTTGGCCCTACGTCAACGGTTTGGAGGGTTTACAACTTTTGCATGAAAAATTCTATCGTCTGGTTTCCGGGTTAACACCCACTGAAATTGCGGAGGATGAGGATCGCAGAAAAAAGCTCCAAATGCTCATCAGTCAAAAGACACCAGCGGAAATCGAAATGATCGCGACGGCACTCAAACTGAGTTGAACCGTTTGCCGTTTGGTCGGTGGATGGAAATCGCTGGCGGCGTTCTTGGGTGGAGCGAGGCTCAATTTTGGGATTCCAGCATGCAATTTTTCACCGCTAGTTTTCGCGGATGGCTCGAGAAAAACGGCAACAAAAAATCGGAGTTGGCGCAGGAAGATTATGACGACTTTAAGCGTGAACATTGCGCAGAACTAAGTATGACCAGCGATGACTTGGCGCGAATGCGCGCAAAACAAAAAGCAAAGGAAGGGGGTAGCCATGTCTAGGAGTGATGACATTGAGTTTCGGATTGGTGCAAATTCGTCACGGTTTAAACGGGAAATGGGTGTGGTGACGCGTATATCCAAGCTTACCCTGAACTCCGTAAGCCGGATTGCGGGTGGGCTTGGGCTTTCATTTGGAGCCATTGGAATTGGTGGGTTTATTGCCTCCGTTAAATCCTTAAGTGGTGAGGTTACGAATCTTGCAGCTGAAGCACGCACGGCGGGGTTATCGTTTGAAACATTCCAAGAGCTCAAATATGCAGCGGATCAAAACCATGTTTCAATTGAAGCGCTCACCGACGGTATCAAAGAATTGCAATTGCGGGCTGATGAGTTCGTTGTTGCCGGCACAGGCTCGGCTGTTGAAGCCTTTGAGCGAATTGGGTACTCCGCTGAGGATCTCGAAGAAGCGCTAAAAAAACCCGAGCAATTGTTTGAGGATGTGATCGATAGGATTGCAGAACTGGATACTGCGGCTCAAATTCGGGTTTCGGATGAACTTTTCGGCGGGACAGGCGGCGAACAATTTGTGCGGCTTTTGGACCAGGGGGTGGGCTCAATTTCGCGCATGCGAGAGGAAGCCCGCGACCTTGGTTTGATTATGGATCAGGAATTAGCTGACAAGGCGGTTGAGATTGATCGGCAATTTGAGCTGATCATTGAGCAAATTGGGGTTGGCCTTAAAACAGCAATTGTGAACGCGGCGTGGGCGTTAGGGGACTTTCTTAATCTGTTCAACCAAATTGGTGATCAATCTACACAAAATCTGAATGATTTGCTCAAGGCAAATAGGGAATCACGGGAAGCATACGGGATTGAAGGCTCCGAAGCGTTCGAACGATCTTTAAAAGAAGAAGAGCGAATTATAGGAATTTTACGTGAACGGCTGGTGTATGATACCCATAGAAACTTGCCACAGCCTGAAACTGCCAGCATTGTCCCTGTCGAAAGTGAAGACTCTGCAACAACCTCATCCAAAACTCAAGTTGACGAGCTAACCCGCCTAATAGTTTCCATGCGCGAAAAAACAGCGGCGACGCTGGCTGAAACAGCTGCGTTGGCAGAACTCAATCCGTTGGCCGATGATTATGGGTTTCAAGTGGAAAAAGCCCGATATGCACAAGAGCTGCTTACGGCGGCCCAGCGCTCCGGCAAAGAAATCACACCGGAATTGTCCGCTTCGATTGACCAGTTGGCCTCAGCATACGCAGCGGCAAGCACTGAAGCGCAGGCCTTGGCGAAATCACAACAATCAGCGGTTGCTGTGGCACAGGAGTGGAATGACTTTTCAAAGGGCATGTTGCGGGGTTTTATTTCGGACATGACCAGTGGGGTTAGTGTTGCCGATTCCCTAGCTAATTCGTTGAGCAAGGTTGCGGATCGCCTCATTGACATTGGCCTGAATGCGATTTTTGACGGTGGTGGAATGGGCTCTGGTATTGGTGGCTTGTTAGCCCATTTATTTTCCCAAGGCGGGGTTTTTAATCAAGGTAATGTCACTCCATTTGCGCGGGGCGGTGTGGTCAATAGCCCAACCCTTTTTCCCATGGCCAAGGGCATGGGATTGATGGGAGAGGCGGGGCCGGAAGCCATTATGCCACTAACGCGGGGGAGAAATGGTGAATTGGGGGTTCGTGCCGCTGGGGGGGGTGGGCAATCTGGAGATACCTATGTGGAGGTGAATATTTCAGTTGATGGCGCGCAGGACGCCACGCGATTGGTCGAGCAATTGGATATGGAATTGCGGGCTGTAATGCCCCGCCTTGTGAAGCGAATTAGAAATGACCCAAATGATATGAGTCCAGCGTAATGGCGATAACTTTCCCGCTTTCCATTTCCGAATTAGTTGACCTTTTTCCGGTTGGTGAGCACCCTCTTGTTCTGCAAAATAATCAGAATATCACGGGGTTGGCATCCGGGGAACCAATTGCAGTCAACCGCATGGCTGAATTGTGGACTGGGCAATTTACATCAATCAGTATGAGTATGGATGATACTCAAGCTTTGATGGCGGCGTTGCGCTCGCTCGTTGGGAGCACGCACCCTTTTTACATTTATGATTCTGACTTTTGTTCACCAAAGGCGGATCTCGATGGTTCGTTATTGGGCGCGTCGACGCCGCAAATTTCAACGCTTGGGGTTGATAACAAGTCATTTGCAATCACTGGCTTGCCCGTTGGGTATGTCTTGAGTGCCGGGGATCGTTTTCACGCCACATATTCAACCTCGCGTCGTTTTTATGGGGAGTTTAGCGAAACTGTCACAGCTAATGGTTTGGGGCAGATTGCCTCAATTGGTGTCAGTCCGCATTTGCATCCTGGTTTTTTGGGTGGTGTTAGTCTGACATTGATCAAGCCAGCGATTAAGGCAAAATTGTTGGGCGCATTGCCCCTGCCAAAAAAATTCAGCGGCAACCGGCGCATAGTTTCATTCGCCTTCCAGCAGACTTTGGCGAAGGACTAAGATGTCCCTTGATATTGATACATTAAACGCACTGAAAGGTGCGCGCGAGCGTGCGCTTATCATCCGGGATTTTGTGTGGATCACGGCACAAACCTATGGCGGGTCGCCTGTGTCGTTTGGCTTTTGCTCTGAGATTGAGGACGTGACGATTTCGCTGTTGGATGTGCGCACGGGAACAACACTATCGCGCAGTTTTGTCGGCGGTGGTGCGCTTTTGGCAATCCCATCCATTCCTCAATCGGCGGGCCTGAGTTTTCAATCCGTCAAAATACGATTGAACCGCTCCCACGCTCAGGTTCAAAATCTGTTTTTATCCAACAACGCAGGTAATGCCCAATGCGATATTTATCGTGGGGTCTTTGATGCTGACACGCATTTGATTGTCGCGCCTCCGACAATTCGCTTACCGGGGAAAATCGACTCGGCTAAGCAGACGATTTCTAAAGTTGGTGGGCAGGATTATATCGAAACAACCGTTGTCTCATCATTGCGTGAATTGACAAAAACCAACCCCAACAAGAAATCCCATGCGACACAAAAGGCCATGCGCGCCGATAACTGGCGCAAATATGAAGGCAAGAAATCGCCTGTGGATTGGGGTGAGTTTGTTGAGGAAGCGCAGCCCGCGCCATCCAATCCAGTATCTGAGTTTTTTCAAGGTGTCGGCGATTTCTTTTCAGGGATATTCGGCTAATGGATCCAATTACACAACTTATCGTCGGCATCCTTCTGCAACTTGTCATTGCTGGCGTTCAAAGCCTATTCCAAACCGCTCAAGAGGCTCCCAAGGCTCCAAATCTACGGGGTGAAGAAACACGGGGCGGTGATGAGCCGTTCAGCTTCATCGTTGGAACGTATGCAAGTGCCGGCCACTTCAATTATCATAGTTCCTGGGGCGTGTCTGGCGGGTCACCAACAGCATATTACACAAAGGAAACCGGCTATTCTGATTTGCCGATTACCGGGTATATCGGCTCAATCCTTGATGAACAGGAATTTACGCTCAACCAATCAACGGCACTAACCGATAAGGGCTATCCGCAAGCCAATTATCACGATGGAACGCGGGATAATTTTTGGACGCGGGCCTACACCGGCAATCAGATAAGCGCGGACTCGTTGTTGCTTTCAAAATCCGGCTCCGATCCCATCCGGCCTTATTCGGCTGATATGGTGGGGGAGGGGATCGCCAAGGTTGTTTATACCGCGCGAACCCAGCGTGAACTGTTCACTCAATTTCCCCGTCTTAAAATGGTCATGGAGGGCATCCCCCTTTATGACATCTCCAAAGATACAAGCGCTGGCGGCTCTGGCGCGCATCGATGGGGAACCCGTGCCACATATGAATTTTCAGATAATCCAGCGGTTATAATTTACAATATTTTACGCGGAATATCTGATGAAAATGGTAATCTGGTTTATGGTGGTGGCTATGAGGCATGGCAGTTGCCGTATGTCACTTTTAACACAGCTATTGGCGTAGCAAATCAATCAATGCCACGACAGGGTGGGTTGCCAAACGAAAAGCGGTTTAGGGTCGGGGCAGAGGTGCGCGGCAACACGGCACCTGCGACGTTGATCCAATCTCTGTTGACCTGCGCCTCTGGCCGAATTGCGGATAGTCGGGGCGTGATCAATCTGGTTCTAGGCCCGCCGCCAACTGCAACGGCATCAATTTCCGATGATGATTTTGAAGTTGTGGAAAGTGACCAGACTGCGGAATTGCTTTTAAGTATCAATAAAACCCGCAATTCAATGACCGGCTCATATTTGTCGCCAGAAGAAAACTGGACGGCAAAGCAATTGCCAACTATCGCCCCCGGCGCTTTGCTTGCCGAGGATGGCGGTTTTTCGCGTCCCGGCAATATGGATTTGAAAAACCTGTTTTCCAATACGCAAGGCCAGCGTGTTCTAAAAGCGGCTTTGTTGGACAATCGCCGGATACGTATTCATGCGGGAACCTTGCCACCAGAATTTATGGGGTTGCAAGTTTACGACACAATTGAATGGACATCGGCGCGGGAACAATACACCGCCAAGACGTTTGAAATCATCGCGATTGACGACCTGCCTAATGCTCATCAGGCGGTTGTTTTGCGCGAAACGGATGCCAGCGATCATGACTTTGATTCAGGCGTTGACGAGCAGGACTATGATTTTGTCCCGCTGACAAAAAACGTAATTACTGTCCGCGAAGTGGTTTCGTTCTCATTTCTCCCCGCGACGATTGATGATGATACAGGGCCAAGGCGTCCCGGAGTTGCCGCAACTTGGGATGCTGACATGGACGATGTTCGCGCGGTATCTATTCAAGGGCGGGTAAAGTCCACGCAATTATTGGTTTTTGAAAAGAACGATAACGACCCAAAGAGTTCGCCGGTTTTACTTGGCTCGCCAGCTTTTATGGCAGATGTGGAATACGAGTTCCGCCTTCTGTACAATCTGCATTCTACACAACGTGCAAATTGGTCAAGCTGGATAACCGTTCGCATGAATAAAGTATATCTGACTTGGAAAGATTTTTCCGAAGTCATTCAAACCGCGAGTGTGGAAAGCCGTCGGGTCGAAAGGCAGTTACGTGAAGATATTGAACGGATTACAGCCGTTGCGGCTGACCAGGACTTGGCGAATTACGAGGACAAGGGTGCAATACTTCGCCAATTAACTTCTCAATTCGGCGACGCAGAGGCTGCCGTGGACGAAAAAATAGTTGTTGCCACTGGCCCTGATGGCGCGCTTGCGGGTGAGTTAAAAACTATCAGGGCGGCGTGGGGCGGCAATGAGGCGTTGATCAATGTTCAAGCAATCGCTTTGGCAGCGACTGATGGGTATGCCGCTAGATACGCAATAACTGCCGGGGTTGATGATGGGTTAAACCGTTCAGCGTCCTTCATGATTGATGTGCCGGTTGATCCTGATGAGCCTTGCCGGATTGTCCTAAAAGCGGGGCAAACTGTAATACTAAATAATGCGGACGAAGTTTTGGCACTTTTTGATGGCGATGTTTTCAACGCGGCCATTATTCCGAATTTGGTAGCAGAAAAAATTACCAGCGGAATGCTGAAATCACCTGGAATGGAGACTTGGATTAATTTGAACACCGGCGATTTTTCGTTTGGTAATCCATAATGGCTTTAACTAGATTTACAGGGTTCGCGTCGCACGATGCCGTTGCACTTTTTAAAGAAGCCAGTGCGTCCGGGGTGCAAACAAATTGGTGGTCTGTCCGAAACTCACCGATTAGAGTTCCCGGAAGCAATTTGAGCAATGTCTATTTTCATTCTGATTTTGATTATTATGAACTGGCGCGGCCCAAGGCAACCATCACAGTTAGTCATACTTCGGTGCCCGTATATATTTCTCCGGACATTGGGATCCCTGGGTTAGTTATCAAACTAACAGGCCAAACGCGTTTAAATGATATTCCGATTTTTACGCACGGGCTGGGATATGTCCCGCGTTACATGGTTGCTTTTGGTGGGGCGGTTTTAACAAACGGAACGCTCGTTCAGGATGTCGGAACTGATGGGCGGACACGGATTATTTCAGCCTTCGCTGATGCCAATAAGATTTACCTGCGCGAATTGGCTCGTTCAACAGCTACAGCACTTCCCGCCGTGTCCAAAACATATGAAGTTATGGTTTTCAAGCATCCAACAAAAGATCCATCAAAACCTCTATTTAGCTTTGATGGTTCGGTGGTTCAAATAGGTCGAGGGGCCGTGTCGTCGGATAAAAATTATCTGCGCCGCGTTCTGCCCGCTGAGAGTTCATTTGATATTGATCGAGGGCCAACAATGGATATTGCAAACGGTTCAATCCGGGTGGTTTCTGGAGGCAATGTGTATTCAGAACCACATTACACAGGCTCATTTGTTGGCCCCGCATTCATTCCCGTCGGGGGTGTTGTCTAATGCCTCTGAGGAGGCGGGGTACGGCGATTGAGTTGGTTCATGGCTCGCGAACGGGTTGGGCTTCTGATGCGGCCCCTGTCCACTTATTGCCGCCAGCAAACACAGTGTCGATTACAAGCACGTTCTCGTTTCCTGACTTTCAGAAAAACAATGTTATGTTTTGGAGTAAAACCGCGAGTATTAACGCGGGAATTTCATTTGGCACGATTTTACCTGGTGAATATGGTCCAGGCAAATCGGGCATCTATTTGTTAAGCGATGTGACAATTGGCACTGTTCCTGCAGGTGTAAATTATATTGATGTTCGAGTGAATATGAATAGGTCGGCATCGCCTTCGCCGTTTCTATACGGTACAATTTATCGAATATTACCAGTCGCACAAGAAACATTTTTACCCGGCGGTTCTGCGTTACTCGAAGGCGTGGGCGATATTTATAAGCGAACAATTAGTATTATTCTTGTCGGTACTAATATTATTTTGCGGCGATACCAATCAGTTAGGTCGAACGATTGGGTGTTGCCCCAATCGTCATTCAAAGATTCCGGGAAGGCAGCAACTCAAGTCTGGCCCGGTGGTCTTTTTGATTCTCCTTTGCCTTGGAATAACAAATGGACGCACGGTGGCGATCACACGGGATGGCTATCGAATGAGATTGAAAAGCTACCGGCCGAGGGGGGGGTTCTAGCCCGTGGGTCTGGCGATGCACCTTCAACTGCGGATACCTCAAATTACGCATCAACTTGGACGGGGAACATAACCGTTCGGCCCGGATATATTCACGCTTAAGGACTGGAATATGGCAGATAACACACACTACAATGCCGGAACTATTACGCTCACAAACGGCTCAGCAACTGTGACAGGTCTGGGGACACTTTGGTACGGCGCAATTGAACCGGGGGATCGTCTATATTTAAGCGCTACAGGCTTGTCATTTCTGATAATCGACGTGGTTGACGACATCACTTTTACCTTGGAAGTCGTTTATCCTGGCGCTACGCAGGTGAGTGTAAATTATAATATTGGGATAATATTTTCTGGCGTTCGGTTAACTGAAAAAGTGCGGCAACTGGTAGAGCTGATGGGCAACGGGGCGCTTTCTGCCTATGCGTTGGCAAACCCAGATATCAACCAATTTGTATATGGGACGGGAACTGGCACTGCTGATGTGGCTGCATTAACTGCCGCTGGCAGGGCTTTTGTTGGCAAGGCTGATGCCGCCGCTATGAAAACGTATTTGGCCGTAACAGATGGCGCTGATGGTGCGGCGGGTACAAACGGGGCCAACGCTTCAGACAACTTAGTGATAAACGGCAATTTTACGATCAACCAGCGAGG
>JAJRRG010000176.1 GCA_024279675.1 Alphaproteobacteria bacterium | reverse complement strand
TTGAAACCAATAACCGACGAAGGGTGTAACCGAGCATGGGTGAACTTTTCGATTAGAAAGGAACAAGTAGACATGAATCTGCTAAAACTAGCAAAGCGTAAAAAAACGGGGTGAGCAGAAAACCGCTCACCCCAATCATTTTGAGTAAAGCTTACTCAGCGTTCATTAGGCCATCCCAAAGGTAGGAATAGTAATCGAACGAACCGGTGTTACCTTTATGGCTCGGATCGGAAGCATCGATACCCGCCCCCCAAGAAGCCACAACATCGTTGGCATCAAATGTTGATCCATCATGGAATGTTACACCTTCACGTAGGGTACATGTCCAAACTGAAGAATCCATATTTGCAGAACAGCCAGTTGCAAGACCCGGGTAAATATCGCCCGAATCAACACCGTATTTCAGGAGTGGTTCAACAATCTGCTGACAGATAGCCAAGGACTCGCCATCGCTTTCATCACCACAATACAGGGAGATAGGCTCGGCGTTTTGCATAAACACCATTGTATCTTTACCTGGATTTACCAATTCAAAGCGCGGGGCACCGAAGGGGCGGAAATGCGCACCGTCAAGTGTTGCCAGGGCTGCAGAAGCAGATGCACCGTGAGCAATTGGAACCATTGGCACATTTTCGCGAATGGCATTGTTTGCTTGTGCATACAAGGGTGCAGCTGTTGCCAGATCACCAATTGTAGATGCTTCTAGAAGCGGATCATAAACATCAGCAATAGCATCGCCAAACTGAACTGTGCCCTTGGTGAAGTGATAATCAAGGAAGTTTGTTACGTGGGGATAATCAGCACCCCAACCCAACAGGTAGAAACCATCAAGACGACCCGATGTGGACTCGTCAATAAAAGCACCTGATTCCATCACTTCAACCGTAGCATTAATGCCAAGATTGTCACGAAGTTGAGTTTGGAATTCAACAGCAACTACGCCTGGCTCGGGCAAATAGCCACGGAACACATCGCGATAGTAAATTGTTGTATCAAACCCATCTGGGTAACCAGCTTCAGCCAAGAGGGCTTTAGCGGCGGACGCATCAAAATCATACCATGCATCGCCTTCACAGGCGTTTGGTAGTGAGCAAGGTGTAAAGTGTGATGCAACTTCTGAACCTTCTGGGAAGAAGTTGTTTACGATACGCGAGCGATCAATGCCCATGGCGATAGCTTGACGCACACGCACATCATCAAATGGTGTGAATGTGTTGGTCATGGCCAAATAAAGAGTATTTGGGTTTGCCACTGGAATAAACTGAAGATCTGGATCGTTTTTCACGGAATCAAAATCGTCAGGGCTCACATTGGTAATCTGATCAACTTGGCCTGAACGCAATTCAATCAAACGGCCAGCGCCAGAATCATTCCAGCGGATAACCAGTTTTTCAAACGATGGTGCATCGCCCCAATAATCGTCATTGCGGGACATGATAATTGAATCGCCACGGTTCCATGTATCAAGTTTGAATGGTCCGGTACCGATTGGATTGGAAATGATGGTGCCATCAACGCCAGCGGTTGCGATATGCTCTTCAGGCTGAATGCCAAAAGGTGTGAAGGCAGCTTTTGCTTCAAAAGCAGGATCAGGCTTACACAAGTTAAAAGTCACTTCATGCTCACCAGTTGCAACGATTGAAGAAATCTTGCCACCATATTCACAGTTTGGTGCGGCAACAGATTTGCCCTCAAACGCAATCGCCTGCCCAGACATGGCAGACATCAGGGCTGTAAAGGCCAGCCCGCCTAATAGATGATATTTCATACTAAACTCCCTAGTAATTTTTATGGTCGCGGGCCTTGAAGCGCGCGATCTAGAGTCCAACAAAGCCTTTTTTGTGCATAAGAGCAACAAGGAATATTGCAATTTTCTCGTGCGGCATGACATTTCATGTCATATTTTTGCACTGTTCTGCGACGGATACAGCCCACAAATGCAGTATAAAACTTGCTTTTTGCGCCAAAAAGTCAGACACTAAAAATGTAAATAAACGGCCACTTTATTTTTTCGGAGACCTGTCATGAAATTCGTGAAATCTCTATTTTTTTTCTTAGTGTTGTTTTTTGTTACCCCGACTATTGCCCAAGAAAGCAATTTTGCCTTTGGGGGCGATGTCATCGCTGCCGGGGAAACATCCAACATTCTTGCCAATGTAACCAATGATTTATTTGTAGTTGGCAACAACATAAATGTTGATGCCAATGTCGCCGGGGACAGCCACACAATTGGCAGAGCCGTATCTATCCATGGCAATGTGGGGGGCAATATTTATGCGGGGGGTGACACCGTCATAATCTCTGGACGTGTGGGAAAAGACATTCTTGCCAGCGGGAACCGCGTTATTGTAGGCGACAATATTATTGGAGGTAATGTGCGTCTTATGGGCAAGCACGTCACCCTGAACGCCCCTGTTTCAGGCAATGTGCTAATCGGAGCATCCAATGGTGTGATCAACAGCATAATCGAAGGGGACGTCGAATTTTATGGGGGCGATCTTGTTTTTGGGGACAATGCAAAAATCTTGGGCCTGTTACAAATTCAGGGGCCAAATGAATTCAATATACCATCGCAGGTTATTCCCCCGGAACGGGTTAGTTTCATCCACACCGATTCTACGGAAATTTCAGGGCGGTTGGATCATATGGTGCGCAATACGTTTTTAAGTTTCTTGCCAGGCTTTCTTTCTGGCTTCGGCCTCATCATCATCGCTTTTCTCATCGGCGTAATCTGGCTTGCAATTTTACCAGACCGCTCCACCATGGCCTATATGGTTTCAAAAGAAAAACCCGTCAAAAGCTTATTTGCCGGCATATTATGGCTTTCCATGTTTTTCGGTTTACTCATCGTTTTAGGGATGACTCTGATCGGAATCCCCCTTATTTTAGTCGCTATTCTTGTGGCATTTTTTGCTTGGGTGATGGGCTATGTGGGGGGCGCTTATTTCTTGGCCGCGCGTATCATTGAAGCCTTCGGACAACGCATTGAGAGCCTTGGTTATCAGGTTATGGCTTTGGGGCTTGGCCTCGTCCTAGCTTTTATATTTAGCCTTGTGCCATTTATTGGCTGGTTTAGCCAGTTGGCCCTAGTGTTCTTTGGCCTTGGGGCCATGGGACTGGCTTTTATTTATCGCAAGGTCAATGCACCGATCCATACCCGATTGCACGATCAGCTTAAAAACGAATAAGTCTTGTAAGTTCACCCTGTAAAATAGTCTTGAAAAACACCCTTGCAACCGGGCAGTAATATTTACGGGATTGCCCCTAATAATTGTCGACATCTGCGCTCAGATACACCAACATGCCATGATGAAAACCCAAGAGAGCGACCAAAGCCTAGTTGATGATATCTGCGCAAAGCACGGCTTTGAGGCTAGTTTGCTCATCGAAATATTGCATGACTTGCAGGACAATGTTGGATTTATTCCCGATCATCTTCTTTCAAACCTTGCAAAAGCGCTTAATGTTACCCGCGCAGAAATCCATGGGGTGGTCAGCTTCTATGAGGACTTCAAGACACAAAAACCCTCCAAATTGCAAATAAAAATATGCCGCGGTGAAGCTTGCCAATCTGTTGGAGCAAATTTTCTTCTTGAGTCCGCAAATGCACTCGCAAACGGGAAAAACGTTGATATTGAACCCGTATATTGTCTGGGTAACTGCGCCCTTGCGCCAGCGGTTGAAATCGATGGAACAATGGTGGGGCGGGCAAATAGGATGACAATAGCTAGCAAGATATTGACCGGCAAATTTGAAGGACAAAGCGAATGAGCCTGACGATATATATTGCAAAAGACAGCGCCGCCGTTTCCGTTGGCGCACATGATATTGCCGAATGGATTGCCCGCGAAGCCGAAACACGCGGTATAGAAATCAAGATCGTGCGTACAGGCTCCTATGGTCTTTATTGGCTTGAGCCTTTTGTGGTGGTTGAAACCGGAGCTGGAGACGACAAAAGGCGCGTGGGCTATGGCCCGGTTCAAGTCGAATATATTTCCTCCTTGTTTGACGCGGGCTTCCCCCACAGCGAAGACCATCCCCTTTGTGTTGGCCCGCTTGACCAACTGCCCTATCTAAAAAAGCAAAACCGTCAACTCTTTGCCCGTGTGGGCACAATGGACCCGCTTGATCTTGATGCCTATGCTCACCAAAACGGGCTAGATGCGCTCAAAAAATCGCTTAAAATGTCCAGCGATACCGTCATTGAAGAAGTGCTGAACTCTGGCTTGCGCGGGCGCGGGGGGGCCGGGTTTCCTGCCGGGATAAAATGGCGCACGGTGGCGGAGCAATCCGCGACACAAAAATACATTTGTTGTAATGCGGACGAAGGGGATAGCGGCACTT
>JAJRRG010000175.1 GCA_024279675.1 Alphaproteobacteria bacterium | reverse complement strand
GTGATTAAACATAAAACAGTCATAGGATATTATCTCAAACATTGAAGAAAGCAGCCATGGTAAAGCGTGCAATTCTGATAGCGGGTTCAACAGCAAGCGGCAAGTCGGCTTTGGCAATTGAGCTGGCGCTGCAAAATGATGGGGTGATTGTTAACGCCGATTCCATGCAAGTTTATGATGTGCTCAATGTGTTGAGTGCACGGCCGCAAGCTGGGGAGTTGAGCCAAGTTCCCCATCATTTATATGGTTATGTCGCCCCTTCACTCAGGCATTCCACAGGGGCATGGTTGCGCGATGTCGCTGAGTTGATGAGCACACCCCAATTGGTGGGGCGCACGTTGATTTTTGTAGGGGGGACAGGGCTTTATTTCCAAGCTTTAATAGATGGATTCATAGAAATTCCCCCTGTTGCGCCGGAAATTGTCACGAAAATTGAGAAAGAGATTCTACCAATGGATCAAGCCGCGCGGCTCGAACTATTGTTTGAGCGTGATCCGGAAATTGCGGCGCAGTTGCAAGAGCCTGATCCGCAAAGACTGGTGCGCGCCCTCAGCGTATTGGAGGCCACGGGGCATTCCTTGGCCCATTGGCAGAACCAAAAACAACAGGGACTACTGGATGATTATGAGGTTCAGCGGATCGTATTGAATGTTGAACGGAATATTTTACGGGAACGGATTGCCCAGAGATTTGAGTTGATGATGCAAGGTGGCGCCGTTGAGGAAGTGCGCGTAATGATGGCCCTTCATTTGGAGCCTAACTTACCGGCGATGAAGGCGATCGGTGTGCGGCAAATATCAGATTGGCTGGGGGGGGAGTTAAGCCGTGATGAAGCAATAAGGTTGAGTGTTACCGCCAGCCATCAATATGCGAAACGTCAGCGTACCTGGTTTCGTAAAAGGATGGCGGACTGGGATTGGCGCTAGGCCGGGATAGTAACCCGAGCTTGGTGCAAAGCTTGCTCTGGTCGTTATGTTCACACTTACGCGATCACCGGCAATCCTTTTGAGAGTTAACAATTAGCGAATATTAAAGTGATAATCTGAGGAAAGTTGTATTGACGCACTAGGGGCGATTACATGATTTTTGTCAAAAAAGCACTCAATACAATAGTTGGAAAACTATTGTTGCTTGCGTTTATTGCTCTGAGTTTTACCGCTCTTGTTCGCACGACCTACAGCGCCATTGTTTGGGGAAATAATACCCGCCAAATCAGTGAGTTAAACCAGCGTTCCCTTCATCGGGCGGAGGTGTTGGTTGACTATGCAGTTAACACGATGGCTGATCTGGAATATGGGGGATTGGGTGTGTGCGATGCACAAGCGATAAAAACGATCCAGAGGATTAGTTTTTTGCGCGGCTCAATTAAGGACATTCAGGTTTTAGACGCCCACAATGGTCTTTTATGTGCCGGTGCGCCCATGAACGAAGAGTTAGATATTGCGAAATTTGATTTTTCAGACATGTATGCGGCTGCCGAAGAAAATATATTTTTCCATGATATCAGTCGGAATAACTCAGGCCTGCTAGGTATTGCCCGACATGTAAGCGATGATCAGACATTTCTTGCGGTTTTGAATTTAGATACATTATTGTTTGATGTGTTTCCTAAAGAATTGCGTGACCATGCCCGTGCAGACTTGGTGATGGGTGGCAATGTAGAGGTTGCCAGCCAAATTCCCGATGTCGTGCCGCATGTGGAACAACAAAATTTTAAGGAGTTTATTACAGCCTCCGACCGTTATCCGCTTGAGGTGCGTTTCACGGTAGATGAAGCAATGCTTAGCAGTTGGAATAGTGAGTTAGCTCGCTTGATTGGTGATGTTAGCCTCGTTATCGGTTTAATTATGGGCTGGATCATTTTGGTATTGCTTGTTCGTCCACTTACCTTGCGTGAGGAAATGAGTTTGGCATTAAAAAATGGTGAATTTGTTCCCTTTATGCAACCAACTTTTGACATTGCTGGGCGCAAAATTGTCGGCTGTGAAGTGCTGATGCGTTGGAAAAAGCCTGATGGTGAAATTGTTGCGCCGTATCAGTTCATACCGGCAGCCGAAGAAAATGGGCTGATAATCCCTATGACGCGGGCGGTGATGGTGGCTGCTTTGTCTCAATTGGGCGATTACATGGGCCGTGATAAGAATTTCAAAATGGCATTTAATATTGTCCCGGTGGATTTGGTTTCAGATCAGTTTGAGGCCGACTTGTGTGAAATTGTAAAACAGGCGGGTGTGGCGAGCCGTCAAGTTGTGCTTGAAATCACTGAACGGCAAGAATTTCCGGATCAGGATATTGCGATTGCGCGGATAAAGCAATTGCGCGAGATGGGATTTCGAGTGGCGCTGGATGATACGGGCGTGGGACATAACGGGTTATCCAATGTTCAGCAATTGGGGGCGGATATTATCAAGATCGATAAGATATTTATTGATCGGGTCGGGGTCGATAATGCCGCAACGACGATTGTGCAAATGCTGGTGAAACTGGCACAGGAACTGGGCATGCGCACCGTTGCTGAGGGTATTGAAACGGAAGAACAACTTAGGGTACTGGCTGAGTGCGAGGTTGATGAGGGGCAAGGATATCTCGTCTCAAAACCGGTTCCCCACGATGAGTTTATAAAACTGCTCATGGACAGCCAGCAGGTGGCAACAAACAAAGTGGCGGCATAAAACCAAATCCTCCCCCTTGACGCCACTTAATTTCCCACCTAACAATTCTGATATTGAAATTCTTAAGTTAAGGCATGGATCATGCATTTTGAAATTCTCGTGGTTAGGAAGCGCATTGGCGTCGTGGGTTAGATATAATCCCCGCGAACGGTGATGCGCGTCCAAAGGCTCCTCTAGGGAGCCTTTTTTATTGCGTGAATTTTGATG
>JAJRRG010000174.1 GCA_024279675.1 Alphaproteobacteria bacterium | reverse complement strand
TCTTCAAATATCCATGGAAAAATTAATCTAAAGGTTGAAACGCTCTTATTACCCGGATCAATATCGATTGTAAGTCATTTATGCGCTAAACAAATATCTCATGCTCTAAAACAGGTAAACCAAGCTCCCCATGTCGCGCCCGTCAATCCTTACCCCGTTCTTTGCCTCCCTGCGCTCCTTCAAGGGTGTGGGCCCTCAACTCAATGCGTTATTGGGCAAGTTCTTTGGCGCGGGCGAAACGGATGGACCCATCGTTTCAGACTTACTGATGCATATGCCCGAACGCGCCATCGACCGCAGGAAAGAAGCGCACGTCCGGAATGCTGAGATTGGTGAAATCTCTACCTTAAAATTGCATGTTGATTCCCATATTCCCGCCCCACGGGGTCGCAAAAGCATCCCCCATCGCGTGTTGGCCCACGATGAGACAGGCGAAATTACACTGGTATTTTTCGGCAATAACGGGGGCTGGGTTGAAAAGTCATTACCCGTGGGCGAACAGCGCTATGTCTCGGGGGAAGTGGCATCTTTTGGGGGCAAAAAACAAATTGTGCACCCCGATTATGTGGTTCCGCTGGACAAGTTTGACACCATGCCCAAGGTTGAGCCGGTTTACCCCCTCACCCATGGCCTTTCGGCAAAAATTCTGCGCCGTCTGATTTCAAATGTACTCAACAGTTCCCCTCAATTACCCGAATGGATTGGCGAACAACGGGCAAAAGAAATGAACTGGCCCAGTTTCAAACAAGCGCTCACCAACATCCATACACCAACATCCCCGGAAATGCTGAACATTCTCGGCCCAGCTCGCATGCGTCTG
Source organism: Alphaproteobacteria bacterium (assembly GCA_024279675.1). Lineage (GTDB taxonomy): Bacteria > Pseudomonadota > Alphaproteobacteria > Rhizobiales > Devosiaceae > DROE01. Next base: position 2,118 of record JAJRRG010000174.1, on the reverse strand, counting down.
GCCTATGACGAATATCTGGCGGGGCAACTAACGTTGCAACTCATCCGTTCGCAAATGGTGGTGGAAAAGGGTATTGAGCGCGCGCTCACCGGTGCGCTGACCAGCAAACTGATTGCCGCCTTACCCTTTGAACTCACCGATGGACAAAAAGCTGCCTTTGATGAAATCAGAGGCGATCTAACCACCGGTGACCGTATGTCTCGCCTGTTGCAGGGGGATGTGGGATCCGGCAAAACTGTGGTTGCCATGATGGCCATGGCGGCGGCGGCTGAAACCGGCGCGCAATCCGCCCTGATGGCGCCCACCGAACTGCTGGCCACCCAGCATCTCAATACGTTGCTCCCCCTGTGCGAGGCAATCGGCCTAAAATGTATTCTGGTTACCGGAAAAATGCCCGCCGCCGAAAAACGCACAGCCACAGAGCAAATCAGCTCTGGCGAAGCGGACATCGTCATTGGCACCCACGCCCTGTTTCAATCCAGCATTACATTTGCCGATTTAGCGCTTACGGTGGTAGATGAACAACATCGCTTTGGCGTGCACCAAAGATTGGCCTTGTCCCAAAAGGGGCAAAAAAGCGATCTGCTGGTCATGACAGCAACACCCATCCCGCGCACCCTCATTCTCACCCATTTTGGCGATATGGCAGTTTCAATTCTGGCGGAAAAACCCGCCGGACGGCGGCCGATTGACACGGCAATAATACCAGCAACCGCCTATGATCGAGTGATTGCGCGCCTAAAAGCACGGGTGGCAGAAGGCGCACAGGCCTATTGGGTTTGCCCCTTGGTTGAAGAATCTGAACTGGTGCAACTTGTTTCAGCCCAGGATCGGCATGCGGCGCTGAAACAGATTTTTGGCGATAAGGTTGGCCTTATCCACGGGCGCATGAAATCCAAAGAGAAACAGGATGTCATGGGAGCATTCCAGAACAATGAACTAAGCATTCTTGTGGCCACAACCGTCATTGAAGTGGGTGTGGACGTGCCAAACGCCACCATCATGATCATTGAGCATGCGGAACGCTTTGGCCTCTCACAGCTCCATCAGTTGCGCGGACGCGTGGGACGCGGAGCAAAAAGCTCTGCGTGTCTGTTGATCTACAAAGAACCCTTAGGGGAAACCGCCAGCGCCCGGTTGAATACCATGAAACAAACTGAGGATGGGTTCATCATCGCTGAACAAGATTTGGCTCTGCGTGGTTCAGGTGACGTGTTAGGCACGCGCCAATCGGGCATGCCCGGTTATCGTCTGGCCATTCCCGATGTGCATCAGCATTTGCTGGAGTTTGCCCATGAGGATGCCGCCAATATTCTAGCCACAAACCCCGGTCTCACAGGAGACCATGGCCATGCGCTGCGCGTACTTTTATATCTGTTTAGGAAAGACCTCGCGATCCCCCTCATCCGGGCGGGGTAGCAATGTCATGGGAATATCGAGCGGATTTACCGAACCAAAAACGTGGACAGCACAAATTCCAAAAACATAAAATGAAGTGAGGGACTGGTGGGCGGTGAGAGGCTCGAACTCCCGACATTCTCGGTGTAAACGAGACGCTCTACCAACTGAGCTAACCGCCCTCAGATTTTCCAAATCAAGATTTGGACAAAACAACAAAATACACAATGCAAATCAGCATTTGTTTTGAAGTGGCCCTTGATTAAGAGCATGTCGGGTGAACGTCAACAAGAATTATCAATCATTGTGATTTTTTAGGGCCACCGACATAAAAAAAGGGCTCCGAACCAAGTCCGAAGCCCCAATTTATAAAACCAAAATAAAGTCTAGCGACCGTTGATGGTATCTTTAAGGCCCTTACCGGGCTTGAATTTTGCTTGGTTGGAAGCTGGAATGTCGATTTCAGCACCCGTTGCTGGGTTACGACCCTTTGTCGCTTTACGACGTGACACGGCAAATGTGCCAAAACCAACAAGACGAACTTCGCCACCGTCTTTAAGAGTTGAAGTCACCGCATCAATAACTGCGTCAACAGCATCAGCGGCCTGAGCTTTGGAAAGGTCAGCACGCTCGGCAACAACGCCGGCCAATTCACTTTTATTCATCTTATTTTCCTTACAATATATTCGTCCGCCCCAATTGCACGGACTGCGAGGTCAC
>JAJRRG010000173.1 GCA_024279675.1 Alphaproteobacteria bacterium | reverse complement strand
GCCGGGGATGATCCGGACGTATCGGACGCTGATTTTAACAGAATTGTTGCAGTCCATGATATTTTGGAAGCCAATATCGGTAAAGGCAAAGTAATTTCCGCCGCCAGCTTTAGTCACTATTCTGAGTCTGGGTTTTCTCGCGCTCAAATATTTCGCGCCGTTGGGCCATTCATGAAACGCCGGTTTATCACAGACGATGGTAAACATGCGTTGGTCACCGGGTTTTTACCCACTCTTGTTGAATCCGATGAACTGCGCGATTTTGTCAACGATACGGACAGGCAATTGCGCGAAGCTGGCCTTGGGGACGCGCAGGTTTCAGGTTTCCGGGTACTCACATCGTTCGCTTCGAGGAACATGATCCGTTCTATGCAGCAGGGTCTGACTGCCGCAGTTTTTGTTTCACTGCTGGTCATTGGCCTCGCGTTTAAATCCTGGAAGATTGCGCTCGTGTCGTTTGTTCCCAATATTTTACCAATTTTGGGTACCGAGCTCTATCTCTGGATAACAGGGGCGGGTTTACAGCTTTCAACCGTTATAGCACTCACCATAGCTTTTGGCATTGCAGTCGACGACACGATCCATTTCTTGCCAATTATCAGCGGGCGCGCAAAACAGGGCTGGATCATGAGGGAGCTGTGAAACGCGCCCTTGTTCGCGTGGGGCCGGCGTTGATTGCCACGACCTTAATTCTGTGTACTGGCACCTTCATTGTAATCTTCTCTGCGCTGCCGCAGGTCGCCTTATTTGGAACACTTACAGTGCTCACTCTGCTACTTGCTTTGCTAGGGGATTTAATTATCCTTCCTTCACTGCTACTCGCCGGGGGGCGATTTTTTAATTCTCTTGGAGGCTCAAAGAAATGATGAATTTGAATACCACGCGCCGCTCGATTGGCGTGCGTTTGCTACTTGGTGCACTGGTTATGTCCGGTCTTAGTATTGTGACACCCAGTTTTTCTGCTGAAACAGATTTGGAGATCATTCAGTCGTATGTCGGCAATTGGCGGGGTCGCGGCACCATGCAAAATGGCGACCGCCCTGAGGAAACCGTAGTTTGTCGCCTGGAAATCAATCCGGGAAATACTATCGAAAAAGTCGTCTATCACGGGCGTTGTTCATTGGCTGGCGCCACCCTCAATGTTGCAGGAACGCTCGCCTACATTATTGATAAGAATCGCTTTGAAGCGGTGATGAGCACCAACACCTCATTCAAGGGCGTTGCCATTGGGCACCGGAGCGGCAATGACGTGAGGTATAATCTTAGATCCGCTGATGAAGAGGGGCGCGCCTCCAATGTCAACGCTGACTTCAATTTGCAGAACAGTGTGATTGCTCTGAGGTTTGAGATTACGGAAGGCAATGGGAATGTGATTATTGCCAATGTTCCTTTCCAGCGACGGGGTTGATCTGGGGCATTGCCGGTTTTGATTAAATCAAAACTTCACGATTTAGCCGTTTCAAATCACTGGAATTTTTGCAAGGCGATCTTTTTGGTCGCCTTGTTTTTTGTAACACGTTGCTTGTTTTGTGATGCGTTGCTTTTTTTGTGACGCGTTGCTGTGGGATTGGTAATTCAGAGCATTACTATTCAGGGGCTTGAAAAACAGAAACCTGCCACTCGCCATCAATTTTTTCTAGCAAAAATTCCTGCCCCCCCGTGCCATGCACACTATCCACTGCGCGGACTCTCACGGCCATCATACTTTGAGGGATTTGAACCCCGGATAGGGAGCGGGTAAACGGGCGTTCATTCACATGGGGGTGCATGAGAACGCGGGTTGCAAGCACATTCCCCTCAAGATCCAATACTTCATAGCCATTGGCATAATGCTCCCACCCGGTATCCGCGTGGGAAACGCTTACATCAAAGCGATATACGCCCTCTGATACGCCCTCTGATACGCCCTGTGCAGTTTGGCTGATGGCGACGCCAACAATGTCGGCCTCCCCCGCTTGGGCGTGCAATACACCGCTTCCCAAACTAACACCTACAAAGCCAACACTCGCCAGAAGCGCACGAAAAAGCTTTAACCTAGAACGGGATGTCATCATCGCTATTACCTGAATCAAATGAGGGTGCACCTGAGGAAGGTTGGCTCATGCCCCCGGATGAACCCATGGAGCCGCCGCTGGAACGTGAGGAAGAAAATCCGCCATCTCCTCCGCCACCGTCATTTCGCCCGCCAAGCATCGTCAGGTTGGAATTGAACCCCTGTAAAACCACCTCAGTTGAATAGCGGTCATTTCCATCTTTGTCCTGCCATTTACGTGTTTGGAGTTGACCTTCGAGATAAACAGAGGAACCTTTGCGCAAATATTGCTCTGCAATCCGAACCAAACCTTCATTAAAAATAGCCACGGTGTGCCATTCGGTTTTTTCCCGTTGCTCCCCGGAATTTTTATCCTTCCAACGCTCGGACGTAGCAATTCTCAAATTGCATACTTTACCGCCATTTTGAAAGGTTCGCACTTCAGGGTCGGCCCCTAGATTGCCCACTAGAATGACTTTGTTTACACTACCCGCCATGATATTTCCTTTTAATTATCGTATATGCACCCTGTGCACTTTGAATTGTTGTCACTCACATAACGCTAATTGACGTGCCCTTGCCCATATCAATTTAATCTTTCCACAGAACGCTACGTTTGTTCTTATTATGTTCCGACGACTTGTCAAGTATTTCCCCGCCATTGGTGAAGGGTACGCAATTTTAATTGCACCAAATTATTTTCATCCATAAAACTATTTGACGGACGGGAATTTTGTTCTATCTATGTTCCGCACATAACTGATTCATCCACCCTTTGAGTGGTGGTGCGGTCAAGACCTGCTTTCATGGGTCAAGATAGTATTTCAAGGGTAGTATTTTTTCATGAGTGACAAGAGCCATATCAACCGCGAAATTATTGTGCGTGGGGCCAACGAGCATAATTTGCAATCCGTTGATGTAAACCTACCCCGCGACAAGCTGATCGTCATGACTGGCCTTTCAGGTTCGGGCAAGTCCTCTTTAGCGTTTGATACCATATATGCGGAGGGGCAACGCCGGTATGTGGAAAGCCTTTCAGCTTATGCGCGCCAATTTCTGGAAATGATGCAAAAGCCTGACGTGGAACAGATTGATGGCTTAAGTCCGGCCATATCCATCGAGCAAAAAACCACGTCCCGCAATCCCCGCTCCACCGTCGGGACTGTCACAGAAATCTATGATTATTTGCGCCTGTTGTTTGCGCGGGTTGGCATTCCCTATTCCCCAGCGACCGGTCTACCCATCACTAGCCAGAGCGTAAGCCAAATGGTTGATCGCACTATGGGACTTGAAGTCGGCACACGATTGTATTTGCTGGCCCCCATTGTGCGTGGCCGCAAGGGGGAATATCGCAAGGAATTGTTTGAACTGTTAAAGCGCGGGTTTCAACGGGTAAAAATCGATGGGGAATTTTATGAAATTGAAGAGGCCCCTACTCTGGACAAAAAATTCAAGCACGATATTTCCATCGTTGTTGACCGGGTTGTGGTCGGGCCAGATATTCAATCACGCCTTGCGGACAGTTTTGAAACGGCATTGGAGCTTGCAGACGGCATCGCGATTGCTGAGTTTGCAGATAAGCGCGAAGGGAAAGAAGCGGACGGGAGCCCAAAGGCCACAGAGTTAGTTTTTTCACAAAAATTTGCCTGCCCGGTTTCAGGGTTTACCATTGCAGAAATTGAACCGCGCCTATTTTCGTTTAACAACCCGTTTGGGGCCTGCCCCACATGTGATGGATTAGGGTTTGAACTCAAAATCGACCCCAACCTTGTGGTTACCGACCCCAGCCTTGCCCTTAACGGGGGGGCGATTGTTCCCTGGGCGCGCACGTCAGCCCCCTATTACCAGCAAACTCTGAGGGCGCTCTGCACCCATTTTGGCGGTTCTCTAGACATCCCATTCAAAAAACTCTCAAAAGATCTACAAACTGCAATCCTGCATGGCACAGGCAAAACCATAATTAACTTCGTCTATGATGATGGCTTACGTTCCTACAAAACCTCAAAACCCTTTGAGGGGGTTATCGGCAATCTGGAGCGTCGGTTCCGCGAAACAGAATCCAGCGGCATGCGCGAGGAAATCGGGCGCTATATGAGTAAAGCGGCCTGTCACTCCTGCGAGGGACAACGGCTAAAACCCGAGGCACTGGCGGTAAAAATTGACGGGCTGCATATCTCGGAAGTTGCTGATAAATCTATCAGCAATGCTGCTCAATGGTTTTTGGAGTTGCCCGAGCACCTCAGCGAACAGCAATTGACCATCGGCAAAAGCATCCTCAAGGAAATCAGTGACCGGTTGAAATTTCTCAATGATGTTGGCTTGGAATACCTAACCCTGTCGCGGGGGTCCGGCACCCTATCTGGCGGAGAAAGTCAGCGTATTCGGCTCGCTTCACAAATCGGTTCGGGGCTAACGGGGGTACTATATGTACTTGATGAGCCATCAATCGGCTTGCATCAACGCGACAATGCGCGACTACTCGAAACATTGCGCCGCCTTCGGGATCTGGGCAATACGGTGATTGTTGTTGAACATGACGAGGACGCCATTCTCACCGCAGATTATGTTGTGGATATTGGTCCTGGCGCGGGGATTCATGGGGGCAAAATTGTGGCTCAGGGTTCGCCTCAAGACGTGATGGATTGCCAAGAGAGCATAACGGGTAAATATCTGACTGGGGAATTGGCCATTGATGTGCCCAAGGAACGTCGCAAACCCTCTAAAACCCGCAAAATCAGCCTAAAGGGTGCGACCGGAAACAATCTCAAAAATGTTTCCGTTGATATTCCTTTGGGACAGTTTGTTGCCATCACCGGGGTCTCCGGCGGGGGCAAATCGACCCTCATGATAGATACGATCTATTCAGCAATCGCCAGACGGCTAAATGGTGCGCGCCTTAACCCTGCCCCCCATGACAGCCTCACGGGACTTGAATATCTAGATAAAGTTATCGACATTGATCAAAGCCCAATCGGGCGCACCCCGCGCTCCAATCCAGCCACCTATACCGGCGCGTTTACCCCGATCCGTGAATGGTTTGCCGGTTTACCGGAATCTAAAACCCGCGGATATGGGCCTGGGCGATTTTCTTTCAATGTCAAAGGGGGGCGGTGCGAGTCATGTAAGGGCGATGGGTTGATCAAGATTGAAATGCATTTCCTACCCGATGTTTATGTGACGTGCGACACGTGCAACGGCAAACGCTATAACCGGGAAACCCTTGAGGTTCAATTCAAGGGCAAGTCGATATCTGATATTTTAGAGCTCACCGTTGATGAGGGCGTAAAATTCTTTTCAGCCGTACCTTCCATTCGTGACAAGATGCTAACGTTGCAAAAAGTGGGGCTTGGCTATGTAAAAGTGGGCCAACCCGCAACTACCCTCTCCGGAGGGGAAGCCCAGCGGGTCAAGTTGAGCAAAGAGCTTTCAAAGCGCGCTACCGGGCGCACCCTTTATATGCTGGACGAGCCGACGACGGGCTTGCATTTCCATGACGTGGCCAAACTGCTCGAGGTTTTGCATGAGTTGGTCGCCGGGGGAAACACGGTTGTTGTGATCGAGCACAATCTTGAGGTCATTAAAACCGCAGATTGGGTTATTGATCTGGGGCCAGAGGGTGGCGATGGGGGCGGTGAAATTGTCGGCGTGGGCACGCCCGAAGAAATAGCTGACAATCCGCGCTCTTATACCGGATCATTCCTGAAGTCGGTGCTTGCGCGTTAGAATCCGCCCCTGCCCTATATGTGATTTCTCCATTGAGTAGGCGCGCCTATTGGGCAACTTTACACTCAACCTGACAAATTTTGCGCTACTAAAGCATGTCGCGTTCGATAGTATCCGCGCGCCAGCTTAATCCGTATTAGACCTCACGCCGGTGGGCTGGTTGTTTTTGCGTGTCTTTTATCCCAAAACCGCTACACACTTTTCACGAGACACGCTTTAGGCCCCCGCGCATTGAAGCGTCGAGCATATCGTCGTGACCGGGCAAGACTGTGAGCAAATTGTGACCCTGTGAATGCAAAACTTGCATAGCAGGTTTACATTTTTGTCTCTGGTACAGAAACGCAACTAAGACCATATGAGGCTTGTAAGAAACGAAAACATGCACAAACAAAAAGGAGTATGTAAAATGTTTGTTCGCTCTCTTTGGCAAATTGGCCGCACCTTGAATGTACTTCAAATTCTAAGTGAAATGGACGTTTATGCGGATCGCAAGTCAGACCGCTTGGGCCTTTATAATCCTGAGTTTGCCTTGCCAACAAAATCAACAATTCATTAACCCGACCTGCAAAAACTGCATGGCTGGATTGAGAAAAAAACCACTGCTCATCTAAAGAAAAACTAATTAGTTAGAGCACATCAAAATAACAAATATTGAAAACAAGGAACTTGAACAATGAACATCGCAAAATCTTTCCGTAAATGGACCGCCTACAACCAAACAGTTCGTCAGCTTAACGCTTTGGACAACCGTATGTTGGACGATCTTGGTCTTAACCGTGGTGACATCCAGCGTATTGCACGTGACCACGCCAACCAAGCCTAACATTGGTTAGCATATCGCAAGCATTTGACCTCCAATGGTTGCGACATTTTTTAACACCCGTCTCTTTTCATTAAGAGCGGGTGTTTTCTTTTGTGGCTCTTGATTTGGCTCTCACCTACTTTATTGTACCACGTGATTTTCGTCCCTGTTTACTCCCCCCTTGCCCCTGGCCTCTGGCCCTGATAAGCCGCGCCCATGACAGAATTATCAAAGACAGATTTATCAAAAACTATTCATGTAATTGGCGGTGGACTGGCGGGCTCAGAAGCCGCATGGCAAGCCGCAAATGCAGGCGCAGATGTGATCCTGTATGAAATGCGCCCGACAAAAATGACCCCAGCCCACATGGGCGAAGGCTTGGCAGAATTGGTCTGTTCCAATTCCCTGCGCTCGGATGATTATGAATATAATGCGGTGGGACTATTACATGAGGAAATGCGACGCTGTAATTCATTAATTATGGCAGCCGCGGACAAAAATTCATTGCCAGCCGGGGGTGCATTGGCCGTCGATCGCGAAGGTTTTTCCGCTGCCATTCTTGCCGCCCTTGAAGCGCACCCCAATGTAAGCATTAAGCGTGAGGAAATCACAGGCCTGCCACCTAGCGAATGGCAACATGTGATTATTGCCTCAGGGCCGCTGACCTCGGATCCTTTGGCCAAGGCAATTCAAGAAATCAGTGGCGAGGATTCGCTGGCGTTTTTCGATGCCATTGCCCCCATAGTTCACGATGAAAGCATTGACCGTTCAATTGTCTGGGCACAATCACGCTATGACAAGGTTGGCCCCTCAGGAACCGGGGCTGATTATCTCAATTGCCCGCTGAACGAAGAGCAGTATAACGCATTTATTGATGCTCTGCTTGAGAGTGAACTCCACGCCTTTCATGAATGGGAGAACGTTCCCTATTTTGATGGCTGTTTGCCCATTGAGGAAATGGCATCTCGTGGGCGCGAAACATTGCGCTTTGGCCCCATGAAGCCAGTTGGCCTCACAAATCCCCACGACCCAACCAACAAGCCCCATGCCGTTGTGCAATTGCGCCAGGACAATTCTTTGGGCTCATTGTGGAATATGGTTGGCTTTCAAACCAAGTTAAAATATCGAAATCAGGCGGAGATATTCAGGCTTATCCCCGGTTTGCATGGGGCAGAGTTTGCGCGACTTGGTGGCTTACATCATAATACATTTCTTAATTCTCCCAAATTGTTAAATAAGAACCTTCAACTAAAGCATGAACCTCGCTTACGCTTTGCCGGGCAAATGACCGGTGTAGAAGGCTATGTGGAAAGTGCCGCCATCGGCTTGCTTGCCGGGCGCATGGCGGGGGCGGATGTTGCTGGAAAAGAGCTCGCGTTGCCGCCAGAAACGACGGCCCACGGGGCTCTTTTGGCGCATATAACCGGCGGTCACTTGGGTGACGAGGGAACGAAGTTGCGCAGCTTTCAACCCATGAATGTCAACTTTGGTCTGTTCCCGGATATTGAAGTGATAAAACCTGAGGGTGTTAAGCGCTGGCGCAAGGCCGATCGCAAGAAGATCAAAAAGAAGGCCGTTTCCGACCGGGCCTTGGCCGCAATTGAAGAATGGAATGGGCAGGCTTGACCCATTAATGCTTGATATTTGCCTAATTTGCATCCTCTACAGCAGGGCGAACTGAACTAAAAAGGCTGCCCTTGAGGCTTTTAATCGTCCAATTGGGTGTTTCATGAGCATCTGGAATAAGAACTAAAGAACTGACCACAAGGGCATATTGTATGTCATTGTTGGCAAATCGGAAAACCGGTTCGGATGAGAGGTCGTTTCGTAAATCACTTATCCATTGGTTCACTGCAAATGTTCTTTCCCCCGCCGCTCCAAATGCAACCATCAGCCCCTCGTTGCTCAGCTTTAGGGAAAGGGAATTTGCATTCTCAGATACCTGTTCGCGCAAGGATATGCTTCCAAGCAGATACGGGGTTTCAGAACTGTCAAAAACAAACGTGCTAAACCCCATCAGTTGCGGCTCGAAGGTCTCGATTAAGGTTGCAGCATTCAGATTAAGTGCTTCAAAAACTTTGAAGGAATTAATGCCATCGGTGTTCGTAACGATTCCTTCTTGGAATAGAATTGCACGTAATTTACTATTGTCTCGGTCAACACTAATGAGATAGCGGATGGCGCCACGCGCCCTATCGCCCGTCTCCTCAGTCCATTCATAGGGGCCGCCCACGCTTTGAGTTATCGGGCGCGCGTTATGGATTGCGGCATCCAAAATTTCCGCCTGATGCATTTGCGGGCCATTAATGAAGTTCCAAGGGCCGACACTAAAAAGGGCCAATAAAACCAAAGCAATGCCGGGAATAAGCCGAATATCCGCGAACCGTTTTGTCAGGAATGCCAATGTTAGCCCCGCAGCCCACAGGCCACCAACAACAAGTCCAACCCGCTCGGCGGTGAACCCATAGGCATCAATGCGTATCCAAACCGCAACGATATAAAGCGCAATCGGCACGAGGGTGAGCCAAAACCAAAATGCGCGGAAATATTTCACCAAAAAACGCGAATGCATAAACCTTGGGTGCAAAACCAGCCAATTTGCAGCACCAACAATGGTGAAACCAAGTACCATCCAACCCAGCATGCCCTGCGGCAAACTACCGGTTAGAATTATCTGTATGCCATAGGCCAAGAGAATGAGTGCATAGAGCATCAAAAACGGAGTGAGAATAAACTGGCCCAAAAAGCCGATGGCCCGCGAGAGGAAGTCAGGCTCAGAGATTTCTTTTTCCGAATACTCTATTAGCCGAGGGATGGTTGACAGCCAATAAACCGGGGTCAGGAACATGCCGGCAAATGGGAGTAAATATTCATAAAAAATCTTACTGGTTTTTATTCCGAACAGGAGTTCTAAGGATCGCTCCAGTGCGACGATCCCCAACGCCATGAGGCCAAAGGCAATTGCGGCGATGATGGCAGTGGTTATCGCCCGATGGTTGAGCCACCAAAACTGGTTTTGAATATTCTCTGAGGTATCAGGATTTCTGCTGTTTACAAACGCTGCAATGGAAAGCCACAGCAGACCCACCGGCAACAGCATGGGCGAAACCAGCCAATCTGTACTTTGAACTTGCAGGAGCACAACGACAATGAAAGGTAAAACATAGGCAAGAAGTACGAAGGATATACCTCTATTATTCCTGTTTTCCCCGTATAGACTTCCAGCAGTGGCAAACACGGCCCCTATAGAAAAACCAGCAGCCAAACGAAACCACGGTTCCAGCAACGAATCTGTAAACCAGTTATTGGTCAGCCCAATCGCAACGAAAGTGCCAAGCGCGGCCAAAATTATCGCCAACGGAAACCGGGCAAACGTTGTTATGATATCCGGAGCAAATTGTTTAACCCATCGTTGCACTAAAAACGTCTCCTTATAAGAACTAGTTTCTAACTGACCACCACAACAATTGGGCAATTTTTTGCCAATTCGCCAAATCAGGCGGTGGCGCAAAAGGAATATCTGAAAATTGTTCTAGCCGCTCCAACTGACTTGTGAGGACAGCGATGGGGGCAAAGGCTGGCCGTATTTCAGCGGATAGTTCCTTGAGAGCGATATTGGCAAGGCTCAAGTGTTCACCAGCCAAGTTGCGAACTTCTTTGCATGCACCAATTATTTCCGGGGTCGCCCGGCCACTCAAAAAATCAGCTTCACTGACGTTGCTTGCCTCAAAGATCGACCAGGGCAAGAATATTTGTCCACGGGCAGCTGTAATGGGCAGACTACGCAAATGTCCGATCAGCGCATGGGCCACGCCTAAATGCCCGGCGGCATCGGCGGCTCCCGCGTCATTACCCCCATTTAGAATGAGCGTTGCAAGTTGATAAAGGATGGAATTTGTTTCCCCTGCATATCCCTCGAAGGCCGATAAAGTCGTCATTGCATCATCATACAGGTCAAATCGGCGGGCCGCGATTAATCGGCGTAGGGGGCCTGTGGGCAAGTCATATTGGTCAATTGTTTGCAACAAGCCGGTCGCAAGGGGATTTTGATTGGTTTGCCCATGATCATTGCCTGAGAGCAAATCCGTCCAATATTGCAGACGGATTTCTCCGGGCATTGGCTCAGAAACGCGCTCACGGATTTGCGCCACATCGGCACTAAAGGCATACAGACTCTGGATCGCGTCACGCATCGGACTTGTAAAAACCAGGGTTGCAAAATACCGTTCCGGGTCATTTTGCTTTAGATATTGTGCGATGTATGCAGGAACATCATTCATTTAATTGAAGAGGCGTGTTCAACGCTTATCAGTGCGGCGGCAATGGCGCGCTGTTCTGCAAACAGGATATTGTAGGTTCTGACAGCGCTGCCCGTGCCAACGGCTTCCACAATAATTTTATGCTCTCGCAAAAGTTCACGAAGCTCAGGGGAGAAAAAACTAATGTCCGTGCCTGTCCCCAGCAATAAAACGTCGATATTATCGGCCTGTTCGAGGACAGCTTTTAACGCCTCAGCATCAATCTCATCAGCATTAGTTATGTTCCACGCGTGCATGCCGCTGGGAAGGCAAAGCAATGACCCTTTGTGGGACATTTCGGCAAAGCGAAACCCGCCGTTGCCATAAAAATCTATGGAAACCTGATGCGGATAATGTCCCTTTTGATCCAATGCCTATCCCATCCAACTATCAAATAACGCTAAATTTGTGCACCATCGTCACGCTTTTCGCTGCTTTTCTTTTCTACATTTTCACGGGTTTTAAGCCCAAAGAAAATCAAAATTGGGGCCGCAATAAAGATTGATGAATAGGTACCAACAAGCACGCCCCATGTCATGGAAATCGTAAATCCGCGAATAACTTCCCCACCAAATACCACCAGGGCGAACAAAGCGAGTGCTGTGGTTACCGAAGTCAAAACTGTTCTTGAAAGCATCGTATTTATCGACATGTCAATAATGTTGGATATATTAATTTTACGGAATTTTCGCAGATATTCACGCACCCGATCATAAACCACCACCGTATCATTTAGCGAATACCCAACGATGGTCAAAATAGCGGCAATGGATGATAGGTTAAACTCGAAGCCGATCAGGGAATACAAGCCAATGGTCAGGATAACATCATGCATAAGAGCAATGACAGAACCCACGGCAAACTGCCACTCGAAACGGAACCAAATATATATAAGCACCGCAAATATGGCAACGAAGACGGCAACAGCGCCGGCAACGGCTAGTTCACCCGACACCGTTGGGCCCACAACCTCAACCCGGCGAATATCGTAGTCATCTCCCAATGTATCAGTAACCAGTTTTACCGCATCTTGTTGAGCGGTATCCCCCCCGGATTGCGCCTCGACACGGATCAAAACATCGACGGGGGTTCCAAAGCCCTGTACCGATACATCCCCTAACCCAAGCTCACCCACTCTTTGACGGATATCGGCAATATCAGCTTCACCAACCAGAGCCTGAACTTCTACGGAAGAGCCGCCCTTAAAATCGATTCCAAGATTGAGCCCCTTAACACTGAACAGGCCGATGGATGCTACCACGGCAATAATTGAGAAACCCATGGCAATTTTGCGCCAGGCCATGAAGGGAATTTTTGTACCTTCGGGCACAAAACTGACCAATTGCACGCGCATTGTTTTTGGGCGACGATAGGCATACCAGCGCCCGATGATAAACTGGGTCACAAAATAGGCGGTAAACATAGTTGTCAAAATACCAAGAGCCAAGGTGATTGCAAAACCTTGAATGGGTCCGGAACCCAAGAAAAACAGCACTGCGGCAGCAATAAACGTTGTGACGTTGGCATCAATAATGGTGCCCATGGCGCGTTTGAAGCCCGCTTCCAGCGCCTGATGCACGGTGCGACCGCCCACCATTTCCTCGCGTATGCGCTCATAAATCAGCACATTGGCATCCACAGCCATGCCCACGGTTAAAACAATCCCGGCGATCCCGGGCAAGGTCAGCGTCGCCCCAAGCATCGACAGTGAGCCAAGTACCAACAGGATATTTAGCGCCAATGATATGGAGGCAAATATCCCGAATAGGCCATAGGCTCCCACCATAAAAATTATCACACCAACGGCACCAACGATCCCGGCCAACAGGCCAGCGGCGACGCTGTCAGCACCCAAAGAAGGGCCAACTGAACGTTCTTCAATAATATCAAGGGTTGCGGGCAAAGCCCCTGCACGGAGCAACACAGCCAGATCATTGGCACTTTCTGAGGTGAAACTCCCCGATATTTGCCCTGAGCCACCGGTAATTGCAGATCGAATAACCGGGGCGGTAATCACCTGATTATCCAGAACAATGGCGAAGCGTTGCCCAACATTGGCAGAAGTAATTTCAGCGAATGTAATGGCACCACGTGTGTCGAAACGGAATGAAACGAGAGGCTCAGATGTTTGTGGGTCAAAACCGGGTTGGGAATCCACCAGGGACTCGCCGCCGATGGCAACCTCCTCAAACAACAGCTCATCAAAGCCGGTTGCACTCGGCAAAATAAATGTGCCCACCGGTAATCCCTGACTTTGGGCTTGCGAAGCGGAAATTGAAGGGTGAACCATATGGAAGGTCAGCCGCGCCGTGCGCGAAATCAGATCTTTCAGGCGTGCAGAATCATCAAATCCCGGCACTTGAACCAAAATACGATCGGTTCCCTGTCTTTGAATTGTTGGCTCAGTGGTGCCTAATTCATCAATGCGTCGACGAATAACTTCAATCGATTGAGTAACGAGTGAGGACATGCGTTCGTCTATGCCCTCTGCGGTCAGAGCAACGGTAAGCTTGCCCTCCGGCGTGGTCTCAACTTTAGTCTCAACGACGCCCCCCACAGAAAACACTGACGTGGACACAACAACTTCAACCGCTCGCAACGCTTCACGGGCAGCTTCAAGCTCTTCGGGTTTAGTTAGCGTAATTGTCATCGTGTCATTGTCAGTCGAGATCAAGTGACCAATGCCATTGTCGTTGGCTAATATGGTACGGACTTCACGCCGAAGATCGCGAATGCGTTCGTCTATGATATCTTGGCGATCAACCTGCATCAATAAATGCGAACCGCCTTGCAAATCCAAGCCCAGCACAATCTGCTGAGTTGGCAGCCAACTTGTTGCCCATGAGGGCACCCAATTAGGAAAATTATTCCGGTAATCACCGCTGGTGAAATTTGGCACAACAAAAAGGACACCCAAAAGTGTTACGAATGCAATGAGGGCCGTGCGCAATGGCGAAAACTGAAGCATTATTTATCCTTGCAGGAAATCAAATCATTTCAAGCGCACAGATATTAGCCCGTGCGCCTGTTCATATAAAATCCGAATGGGACTATTTATTGTCGTTCACTGGTTCTGGTTTGGTGCGGACGTCCGCGATCATCGTGCGTACGACTTTAACCTTCACACCATCAGCGATTTCCAGATCCAAATCAGACGAATCGTCTCTTACGCGGGACACCTTGCCGACTAAACCGCCGGTTGTAACAACCGTGTCACCACGGCTAACAGCGGCCAACATCGCTTGATGCGCTTTTGCCCGCTTTTGCTGAGGACGGAAGATAAAGAACCAAAATATGATAATAAGAAGGATAATGGGGAAGAATGAG
>JAJRRG010000172.1 GCA_024279675.1 Alphaproteobacteria bacterium | reverse complement strand
CAACTGTCCAAGCGTAAGGAATGCCATATTGATCATAACGTACAATGAAAAAACTGTGCCTCGGCTCTTATTGTCAGAAACCTCGTTGAGCCAGCTTTCAACAATCATCGCTGCGCCAGAAAAACAAAACCCTGAAAACACACGCAATACGATCCAGCCCACATCACTTATCCAAAGTAGGTTCAGCAATATGGTCAGTGTTCCCACAGCTGCCATCACTGAATAGGCGCGAATATGCCCGGTGCGACGAACGAGCATGGGCACCAAAATTGACCCAGCAATAAAACCCATTGACCAGCCTGTGCCAATTAACCCTAGGGCAAAAATCGAAAACCCCTCTTCAGCTCCGCGTACGGAAAGCAATAACCCTTGTAATCCACCGCCAAACATCAGCAAGGCTGAGGAAATAAACAACGCCTGAATTTTTATGATATTGCTCATGAAGCCTCAATTTCCCGCTTGATCATTTGTAAATCGAGCCACACCTGACGTTTTTGCGCCGGTTGCTTGAGCAAAAAATCCGGGTGCAAGCTGGTCAGGACTTGCAAATCATGTGTCCCGATTTTGGTTTCGTGCCATTTTCCTCTGGTATTTATCAGATTTGTATCTTCACCCAACAGGGTGCGCGTAGCAACTTCACCTAAACATACCAGAATTTTGGGCGCAACAAATTCAATCTGGCGCTTAAGAAACGGCAAACACATGGCAATTTCATGGGGAGCCGGGTTGCGGTCACCGGGGGGCCGCCATGGCACAATATTGGCAAGATAAAGGGTTGAGCGGGATAACCCGATTGCCTTGAGCATATTATCCAGAAGGTCGCCGGAACGACCAGCAAAAGTATGACCTTGAATATCCTCATCTCGGCCCGGTGCCTTGCCGACAAACATAATGTCAGCGTCAGGATTACCATCCCCAAACACCAGTTGAGTTGCGCGCATTCGTAAGGCGCATCCATCAAGGTTTATAAGTTTGGAACGTAAGTCCTCAAGGTTGTTGGCAGATAGTGCCAAGCTTTGCGCCTGTTCAGGGTCGCCCTTAGCTCCCTCAATGGGCGATTGTGCCGTGAGGGGTGTTTTGGGACCGTCGTCCTTTTTCTCAAGAAACGCCTTCACATCAATCAAGGGCGATTGTTTACCCCCTGATTTGCCGGGTAAAGATTGTGGTAAAACCGATGCGGGCGCATCTTTGACCTCTGAGAGGCTAAACTGATCAACACTTAAATCAGAAACACACATGTCTACGCCCACGCTTTTATACCAGTTTAAAAGCGCGAGCATTTCGTTGGATGTAAGTGAGTCTAACTGCATCATGGCACTACTATCTCACATTTATCGCCCTCCTGTCTTGCATCACGAACGGTTTTTTGACTTACACCAACAGTAATTTGACTTGCACCAACGATTTTTTGACTTGATTGTGAATTATTAGCGTGCGAGGCGGGAAGTCCGGGAAGTCATTGCCAACAGGCGCGCGGTTTTCAGCGGGCTGGTTTTCAGGGGGTTGGTTTTAATGCACATCCTGCTATTGAATGGGCTTCGCCCTAAAAAAGTTTGATCAAAGATACGCTTGAAAGAAAGAAATAGTTTGACCCGTTTTCTCCAGAAGTTTTTTGAATTTTTTCTCCTTGTTATTTTTTCCCTTGCGCCAATTTCCGCGTCGCAGGCCCAAAGTGTGTTTCGTTTTCCCAGCACATCGGGAAGTTTTTTGGCAGGACAAGCGGCCTTTCAGGGATTAAGTACGCAGGAAGCGGCAAGTTCTTTGATGAGTGCTGCCCGCGCCGAGTGGGATAATCCTGCAGCAGTCGAGCGGGCATTTGCGGCATTGGTGGCCGATGGTCGCATTCGCGAAGCGCAGGATGTTGCAAAACATGTGTTGGAGCTGCGTCCTGACAACTCTCTTGCCAAGTTGGTTTTGGCAACCATTGCGCTTAAGGAACGGCGTTATTCTTCAGTTTTGACGTTGACGGATGGTGTGGGATTTTCGGATTTCATTTCAATTTCCGGCTCGATTATTGGGGCGTGGGCCTATGTAGGACAATCTTCCCTTGATGAGGCGTTCGATGAATTGTCCCGCACCAGCAATGGCGCGTTGGAACAATTTTTAGTGTTTCATAAGGCTTTGATGGCCGATCTTGTAGGTGACAATCGCGCTCTAGAACTCACCCGACTGGCCCTGGAAAGTAATCGGTTTCTGGGCCGGGTCGTCGAATTTCGCGCACGCGTCCTTGGCAATGATGGACAAAGTGATGCGGCCCTTGATGTATTGGATGAATTTGAACTTGAGGGGCTGACGTATCCAAAGCTGGCCTTTGTTCGTCAGCAATTGGAATCGGGACGTTTACCTGGAAAATTTGCTTCGAGTATTCCCCAAGCTGCAGCGGAAATATTCCAAGGTATTGGCCTTGCCCTTGGACGAGATGGTAATGTTGATATTGCCGTTGTTTTCTTGCGATTGGGCCTTTATCTCGACCCTGAGGCAGATACGATTACTCTATCGTTAGCTCAATTTTTTGAGGGTGCAGGACGGTATGAACAGGCCAATGAGATTTATGCTTCGATTGACAAAGATTCTGGGTTTAAGCCGGAGGCTTTTGTACGAACGGCGCAAAATATTAACAGATTGGGTGATCGTCCCGGCGCAATTCGGCGACTAAAAAATATTATCGTTACCCAACCTGATAACTTATTGGCTATAACCGCATTGGGCGATCTTTATCGCGTTGATGAGCAGTTTGATGAAGCTGAACGGATCTACTCCATGGCCTTGGAACTGGTCGGTGGTGAGCATCCAAGGGATTGGCGGTTTTTCTATTTGCGCGGTATTGTCAACGAACGTCGAGGTGTGTGGGAAGAGGCAGAAGCTGATTTCCTCAAGGCGCTGGAACTGGTGCCAACACAAGCGCAGGTGTTGAACTATTTGGGATATTCCTGGGTTGATAAGGGCCTGAATTTATCCCGCGCCCTTGGTATGTTGGAACAGGCCGTATCAACCAATCCTGGTGACGGTTATATTATTGATTCCCTTGGTTGGGCATTGTTTAAGCTCCATGAGTTTGAACAAGCAGTCTTTGTGCTTGAACAGGCAGTGAGACTTAGCCCCAATGACCCTGAAATAAATGACCATTTAGGGGACGCCTATTGGCGTGCAGGCCGGCAACGCGAGGCGCGTTGTCAATGGACGATAGCCCGTACAGTCGATGACAAGGGGGATGTTTGTCAACGTACCATTTCAAAACTGGAAGATGGCATGCCGCCGGTTGGACCCGCGCCGGTGTTCGCGGATAACAGCGAGAATAGCTAAGGCAAACCATCAAAAGTAGAGTTTGTCCCCAATGAAGATACATCGTGTAGCCTACGCCAAGATCAACCTGAACCTCCATGTGGTGGGACGGCGGGCAGATGGGTATCATGAATTGCAAAGCCTTGTCGTTTTTGGGCAGATGGGCGATACGCTAAAGATTACGTCGCAAGATGTGGGTGTGGATCGGTTATCAATTGATGGCCCGTTTGCTCATTTTTTGTCAGCGGGTGAAGACAATCTGGCGTTGGAAGCCCTAAAGAAATTTCGTCAAAAATGGCCCGGTGCCTTGAGCGGACCTATGCACATTCACTTAAAAAAGAACCTACCCGTTGCCTCAGGGATCGGGGGCGGTTCGGCGGATGCGGCCGCTGTTCTTTCCATACTAAAAGATCAGGCCAACATTGATATTATTGATGACGAACTTTACGCCCTCGGGTTGGAGTTGGGGGCTGATGTACCCGTTTGTCTTGCGGGTAAGAGCGCAATCATGGCCGGGATTGGGGAAAAAATTACCCCGGTTTTTGATTTACCTAAACTGTTCTGCGTTCTGGTAAATCCCATGAAATCGGTCTCAACAGCTAAGGTTTTTGCGAACCTCGAGCGCACTGATAACGCGCCTTTGCCGCCCATGCCAAAGGACATTTCTACTCTATCTAACTTTATCGGATGGCTTAACGATACGCGCAATGATCTTGAGCAGGCCGCGTGCAAGATTGTACCTGAAATCGAGCAAATTCTCGTCGAATTTAACCGGGACCAGCATTGTATTTTTACGCGAATGTCCGGTTCAGGGGCCAGCGTTGTAGCTCTTTACGCCACTGAAACGGGGGCTGACAATGCCGCGCTGGATTTAAGAAAAAAATGGCCACACTATTGGGTTCAATCTGCACCAATTGTTAGGTGAAGTTTTGCAAAACAAACCTTATAAGAAAAAACCTGCTGACTAAGTCACCCGTGCCACGCAATAGTCCGCCAAATCACCAAGGATATCCTTAATGTTGGAGGTCGGGAAATTTGTCAGGGCTTCACGTGCCTTGGCGGAATGGGAAAACGCCCTTTGCGCCGCAATTTCAAGGGCATCATATTTCGTAATTATTTCAAGAACTCGATCAAAAATGTTCTTGTCAGCGGCCTCATTACCCAACGATGACTTAAGGAATTTGCGCTCTTCATCGCTCGCCGCCTCAAGGGCAATAATAATGGGCAGGGTCATTTTCCCCTCGCGCAAATCATCCCCGGTATTTTTCCCCAAATCACCCTTGGCGCCGCCATAGTCCAGAACATCATCTGCAATCTGAAAAGCGAGGCCTAGCTCGCGGCCGTAGGTAGATAGAGCTTCCAGCTCCTTAGTATCGGCATGCCCCGCCATCGCTCCCACACACATGGCGGCTTCAAACAGCGTTGCGGTTTTCGCGTTGATAATCTGCATATAGTCGGTGTCAGTGGTGGAAAGATCAGATGCCTTACTTAACTGCAGGACTTCACCTTCAGCAATGATTGCTGCCGCCTTTGAAAGGGTGCCAAGGGCAACAATATCCCCCGTTTCAACCATCATCATGAAGGCCTGCCCCAGCAAAAAATCCCCCACAAGAACGCTGGCCTGATTGCCCCAAATTTTGCGCGCCGCAGGTTTACCCCGCCGCATTTCGCTTTCGTCAACCACATCATCATGGAGCAGAGTGGCATTGTGCATAAATTCGACTGCCGCCGCATAGTAGACTTGATGCCCGGTGGTGTCGTTGAACATTTTTGCGCTCACAAGGGTCAACATGGGCCGGAGTCGCTTGCCCCCCGCGTCGATTAAGTGTCGAGCAATTTGGGGGACCATTTCAACATTTGAATCTGCCCGAGACATGATAAGCTCATTGACTGCTCTCATATCGTTCGCGGTCACCTGCACCAGCCTGTCGATGCTCTGCAAATTCAAATTTTCATTTTTGTTCAGAATTGGAATTTTATTCATTGGTAGAACCAAATTTCAGATAATTTTGGACGATATGCGCAACATATCAACCATGCGCATATTTTTCATATACTGTTGAGCACAT
>JAJRRG010000171.1 GCA_024279675.1 Alphaproteobacteria bacterium | reverse complement strand
GATGTTGTAATTCTGTCATAATATCCAAATCAAAAATGTCGTTTTGTTTATATTTACGTCTCTTTTATTCCTCGCGCTACAAGCAGCCTTTAGCATATTTATGGCATATTTGACGCGTTCGACATTGCTTACAAACAATTTAGGCCAAAATCTTGCCTTTCACACATGTGTGAGGAGGTGTGATCTAATGTGATATTTATCGTAAGAAGCTCAAAGATATATTGACTTGGGGGACAGTTCTTTTTATAGATCGCCTCCAAATGCCGTATTTCTCGGGAACCTCCCGGTTTTGTGGCTCTTATTTGTTGAAAATTTAGTGAATAGAGGAACCGTGGGAACACGGTAATCGGTTTTATGAAGCGTACATTTCAGCCAAGCCGCCTTGTGCGCACCCGTCGTCACGGATTTCGTGCTCGCATGGCCACCAAGAACGGTCGCAAAATCTTGAACGCACGTCGTGCACGTGGGCGCAAACGGCTTTCCGCATAGGCGACGACATTTAGGCCACCCGGTAACAGGGATGGTGGGTTGTTCAACGATGCGACACTTAAAAAAACGATTTCAATTCTTAAATGCTGCCCGTGGAACCCGTTCCGCCGGGCGGTTTTTTGTGTTGCAATCAACCCCGGTTGAAAATGATGATTGGGGCATTGGCTACACTGTAACCAAAAAAATGGGGAATTCGCCGCAACGCAATCGTATTAAAAGACGCCTGCGTGCTGCGGTATTAACTTGTAAAGATCAATTTATAGACCAACATGATTATGTACTCATTGGCAGAGCGGATGTGCTAAGTGCTCCCTTTGCCAGCTTAGTCGAAAAACTTGAGACAGCTCTCAAGCGCACACATAAAACTATAATAGTGGGATAGAGACGAAAAAAATGAATCCAGATACGCGTAATATGATTACCGCCGTTGTTCTCTCCCTAATCGTTGTGGTGGGGTGGCAATATTTTATCGTGGGGCCGCAGGTTGAACGCGCTGCCCAACAGGCTGAAATTGCCGCACAGCAATCCACAAATGAAAACGCTGTTGATCTGGCCACCCCTATCAATCCCGGCGTGGGCGAAGTTCTTGACGCACCCGTGAACGAGGCTCAAACCTTTGCAACACGCGAAGATGCGATTGCAAACAGTGAGCGGGTAAACATTGATACCGCATCTCTGATTGGCTCGATTAACCTTACAGGCGGACGCATCGATGATCTTTCCCTAAAAAATTACCATGAGACAGTCGACGACGAGAGCCCGATCATTCCCCTGTTTGCACCGATTGGTGTTCAGGGTAGTTATTTTGTTGAACAGGGTTGGGTCGCAGCGGCCGGTGGCTCGGCAAAAGTTCCTGACGGGGAAACCCTGTGGAGTGTTGCGGGCAATTCAACATTGACGGCAAATACGCCTGTTACCCTTGAATACGACAATGGGGAAGGCATCATCTTCTCACGTACCATTGCGGTTGATGACAATTACCTGTTCACTATCACCCAAGGGGTGACAAACAACACAATCGGCGACGTGGCTTTATATCCCTATTCGCGCATTGCCCGGCATGAAACACCCAATGTTTCTGGTTTCTTTATTCTTCACGAGGGCCCGCTCGGGGTTCTGGGGGACGCAAACCTTGTTGAAAAGAGCTACAAGGATTTGCAGGATGACCGGCAAATTGATTTTGAATCAACCGGTGGTTGGCTTGGCTTTACCGATAAATATTGGGCCGCAGCCATTATCCCTGAAACCGATGCACCGATTAACGCACGTTTTTCTTGGAACAAACCCGCGCAAAACGACATTTACCAGACTAGCTTTGTGGGCCGCACACCGGTTGTTATTGCCGCCAACGGCACAGCAACAAACACCTCCTATGTCTATGCGGGGGCAAAAGTAGAATCCAACATTGCAGCGTATGAAGATGAGTATAAATTTGATCGGCTTGAATTGTTGATCGATTGGGGCTGGTTCCACTTCATCACCAAACCCATGTTCTACGTCATTCGCTGGCTGCACGGGGTTACTGGAAACTTTGGCATCGCCATCCTGTTGGTGACTGTTATGGTCAAAGGCCTGTTCTTCCCATTGGCTAACAAGTCCTATGCATCAATGGCCGCCATGCGTAAGGTTCAGCCTGAGATCAAAGCCTTGCAAGCCAAGTTTGGCGACGACAAGGCGGGCATGCAAAAGGCTCAAATGGAACTGTTCCAACGGGAAAAAATCAACCCGATTGCTGGTTGTTGGCCCATGCTTATTCAGATCCCGGTCTTCTTTTCCCTTTATAAAGTGTTGTTCGTGACCATTGAAATGCGTCATGCGCCATTCTTTGGCTGGATAAAAGATTTGGCGGCGCAGGATCCCACAAACATCTTTAACCTCTTTGGCCTGCTCCCATATGACCCAACCGCATTACCGGTTATTGGCAGTTTCCTTGCCATTGGCGTATGGCCGGTCTTGATGGGTATTGCCATGTGGGTGCAAATGAAGTTGAACCCACCTCCAACTGATCCAAGTCAGGCGATGATCTTTGGTCTGATGCCAATTATCTTCACCTTTATGCTGGGTACATTCCCAGCCGGGTTGGTGATCTATTGGACATGGAACAACTTCCTGGGCATCGTTCAACAATATTATATCATGCGCAAGCATGGGGTCGATGTGAACTTGTTTGAAAATATCACCAATACTTTCAAGAAGAAACCGGCGGACGACGCGCCAAAAAGCTAGGCTGCACGAATGCCCGAAACGACAGAAGATATAAAATCAATTGAGGCCGGGCGCATTTTGTTTGCCCGGCCGTTTGTGTTTATCAAGGGGTGTGTGCGGGTGTCTGACCTGCCGCCCGCCGACCGCACAGAGGTCGCATTTGCCGGACGCTCTAATGTGGGCAAATCATCCTTGATTAATGCACTTACGGGCCGAAAAAGTCTTGCCCGCACGTCAAACACGCCAGGCCGTACCCAAGAACTCAATATTTTTGATGCGGAACTGGCTTCCATGCGCATTGTTGACATGCCCGGATATGGTTTTGCTCGCGCACCCAAACCCGCTGTTGAGGCATGGAACAAACTCATCCATTCCTATCTGCGTGGCCGGCCAAATCTGCGTCGGGTTTATTTGTTGATTGATGGACGCCATGGACCAAAGGCCAATGATCTGAGCGTGATGAACGAGTTGGATACGAATGCGGTGAGTTATCAGGTGGTTTTGACTAAGGCTGATAAGCCCTCAAAACGCGACCTAGACAAAGCGATTGCCGCAACAAAACAGGTAATTGCCAAACGCGGGGCGGCCTATCCCAGTATCCTTTTAACATCCTCGGAAACCGGTGCGGGCATTGAAGACTTACGTGCCGAAATTGCCAGCTTTATAACGGAGAGTTAACAGGGTTACGTTCCTGCCTCCTCTCCCGCGCCCTTTTGCGCTAACGCATCAGCGCGCGTCCGTTTTGCGCGCGCCTCAAGGAAAAACTTACCCAGAGCCTGCGCCACAAAATCATTATCAAGGGGTTGGTTTAGGCTCTCGACGGCTTGATCAACCTGCGCGCTATTAAGCGGGTTATCCCGGCGCAAATTACAAATGGCGGCTGAATAGGATATTTCAAACTCAGGGTGTGGTTGTAAGCTCATCGTGACTTCGTTATCGTAAATTAGCCCGGCATTAGGGGTAAAATCAGAGCTCAAAAATACCTTTGCCCGACTTGGGGGCACCACCACCTGATCCTGATGGGAGGCCGCAATGGAGAGTTTTTCGCTTCCTTCAAGGAAACAGGCGGGGCAATCATTCAATCGATAGGTATGACGGCCAATTGACCAACCTTTTTCCGACTTCACGACCTTGCCCCCCAAGGCATCGGCCATAATCTGATGACCAAAACATATGCCCAGCATCGGTAAATTTGCAGCATAGGCCTCACGAATGAATTCTCGCAACGGCTCCATCCATGGCGGGGTATCATAGGCACCAAAAGCCGAACCCGTAATAACCACAGCTTCAAGGCTGGATATTTCGGGAAATTTTGCGCCGGCAAACATTTCAACCGGCTCAAAGGTGAAGTCAGAATTGACCCTTGAAAACATATTTTCAAATTTCGCGGAATAACGGCCAAATTCCTCACGCAAAGCGTCAGGGTTTTCTCCGGCCAGTAAAATCGTCAACTTCATTGTTGTTCTTTCAAGTTTTATGCAAGTTTTATGTCTGATTAAGCAATTGGATACTTTTGAACATTGTGCAAGATTTTTTTCGGGGCAAAGTTTTTCGGGACCAGCTTTTTTGCCCAAGACATTATTTGATTTTATCTATAGGAATAAAAATACAGCAATCTGGAAAAGTTTTATGAGCGATATTTCTTCCATATCCCACGATGCGGCGATTTTGGCAAAAGCCCTACCCTTTATGCAACGCTATGAGGGCAAGACAATCGTGGTGAAATATGGTGGCCATGCCATGGGCGATGCGGCTCTGGGGCAGGCGTTTGCACGCGACATAGCCCTGCTTAAACAATCGGGGGTTAACCCGATCATTGTCCATGGGGGCGGCCCACAAATCGGCGCCATGCTAACCCGTATGGGAATTACTTCAAAGTTTGAAGAGGGCTTGCGGGTTACGGACAAAGATACTGTTGAAATTGTGGAAATGGTTTTGTCTGGCCTCATCAACAAGCAGATTGTGGCAATGATCAATGCCGAAGGTGAGCGCGCCGTCGGTCTTAGTGGTAAGGATGGAAATCTGGTTTTTGCAACAAAGACAATAAAGACCAGCATTGATCCCAATTCCAATATCGAGCGAATTATTGACCTTGGATTTGTCGGCGAACCGCGTGAGGTGGATATAACAATTCTGGAGCAAATGGCTCAATCGGGCATCATCCCGGTTATTGCCCCAGTGGCTCCGGGTAAAAAGGGCGAAACATATAATATTAACGCTGATACATTTTCGGGCGCGATCGCTGGGGAAATAAAAGCTGATCGCCTGTTGTTCCTCACGGATGTGGAGGGAGTGTTGGACAAGGGTGGAAATTTAATCAAGGAGCTAACCCTTAAACAAGCCAAAGATCTAATCGTCGATGGGACTGTCTCGGGGGGGATGATTCCCAAAGTGCAAACCTGCATCGATGCCATTGAAAACGGTGTTGAGGGGGTGGTCATTGTGAACGGGAAAATGGCCCATGCGGTACTCATCGAGTTGTTCACTGATTATGGGGCTGGCACACTCATCGTTCGATAAATCGAAAAAAGGCCTCTTGCGGCAAGGAAATTACAATGACAATGGCAAAACCGCTTCAATCAGATCTTGATCATATTACGTCATGGGTCTTTGATCTGGACAATACGCTTTATCCACGCACCTGCGATCTGTTCGCTCAGATCGACACGCTGATCACTCAATATATGATGAATGTAACGGGCCTTGATCATGTGCCCGCGCGGCGCTTGCAAAAAGAATATTATCGCGACCATGGCACAACCTTAAACGGGCTGATGTTACATCATGATATTGATCCGGATCATTATCTGGATAGCGTACATGCCATCGACTATTCCCCGGTTGATGCCCACCCTGAATTGGTGAACCTGATAGACCAACTGCCGGGTGAGAAGTATATTTTTACCAATGCCGATATCGGACACACGGAAGCGGTTTTATCTCGCCTTGGGGGGCTACACCTCTTTAAGGGCATGTTTGACATCCGTGCGGCGGACTATATTCCTAAACCGGAGCAATCTGCCTATGATAGTTTCCTTAAAATTCACCAAATCTCACCAAAAACAGCAATTATGTTTGACGATTTGGAAAAAAACCTAAAAGTGCCTCACTTGCTTGGTATGGCTACAGTTCACGTGGTTGCGGAGCCAAATTTCAACCATGATCAAGTGGATGAATGGGAACTTGGAAGGGTTGACGATCAAGAACATATTCACCATGTGACAGATGATCTAGTGTCTTTTTTGAGCGCACTTGCTAAGTCATAGTACGAACAAAATCAAATTGAGTTATTTGTTAAAGGAAAAAATATGAAACATATTGGAATGAAACTTATAGGTGCGACAGCAATTTCAGCGCTGATGCTCCCCGCAAGTGCACTTGCCCTTGACGCCAGGGACTTCGCCGACAAAATAACCGCCACAATCAGCAGCTTGGCCTCCGTGACGATCAGCGTGAGCGATGCCAGCGTTGATGGGGATAACGTTGTTTTGAGTGGCTGGACATTGTCCGATGTGCCGGGCAAAGATGGTGAAAGCAAACTGCTGGAAACCAGTGTCACTTTCACCAATGTTGTTGCAACTGACAATGGTGGTTATACGGCGGATCAGGCGCTTTTTGAAAACCTAGACATCGACAAGGATGATGTTCATCTCGTTGTGAGCGATGTATCGGTCGATGGTATTGAGTTGTATGAGGATTCTTCCACAAACGTTCTGCATATGATGCGCCTTTATTCCGGTATCCAAACTGGCCTGATAAATGTCGCAATTGAAGGCAGTGATGTCTTTAAAATTGACAGTATCAGCGTCACTGCTGAATGGAACGAAGATGACAGCGTTATGCAGTCCGATTATCTGGTTTCAGGTATTTATGGGGACTTAAACCAGGTTGATGACAGTGAAGCGCAAGAGTTTTTTGGCATGCTTGGGATTACCAACCTCATTGCCACCATGGAAGGAAAATCCACCTGGACCCTTGCAGATGGTATTATCTCGGTGCCGCAATCTTCAATTACCATTGATGATATTGGCCGCCTGAATATCGGGTTGGATCTTCACGGTTACACACTTGAATTTGTAGAAAAAATACAAGCAATGAGCAAGGAAATGGCAGGTTCATCTGCGGATGAATATGAAGCCAAATCCATGCAATTCCTGATGGGGATGGTCTCTGACCTTTCAATTGGAAGATTGTCGATCCGGTTCGACGATGATGGTGTAACTGACAAGCTTCTGGATTTCTTTGCTGAAGATTCAGGGATGTCACGTAAGGGCTTGATTTCAACCATTGGTCAAATCCTTCCCGCCATGCTTGGCGCGATGGAAATCCCTGAATTGCAGGTTGAAATTACCGATGCTGTTATGGAATACCTGCTGGGCCCTGAAAGCTTGGAAATCAAAGCTGAACCTACTGATCCTGTTGCGTTTATGGCGCTAGCGGCTGTGGCTCAAAACCCTTCGATTGCCAAGAGCTTGCTGAACATCAGCGTCACGGCAAACCAACCTGAATAAGGTTTCTTTTTTGCAAAAAGCAAAGCCCCCGTTCAACATAATGAACGGGGGCTTTTTTAATTGTCATTTTCTGATATTTATTCGTCCAGAGTAATATCGGGGAGATCATAATACTTCTGGATCACAGCCCACCCCTCTTCAGCCGTATCAACAATGGAAAACAGGTCAATATCCTCCGGGGAAATTGTCCCCTCCTCAGCCAAAGCCTCCAAATTGATCACCCGGCCCCAGAACTTACCACCAAATAAAATTATCGGAATATGCTCCATGCGCCCGGTCTGAATAAGGGTCAGCGTTTCAAAAAATTCATCCATGGTGCCAAATCCACCGGGGAAGATGGCCACGGCCTTAGCGCGCAACAAAAAGTGAATTTTTCGCGTGGCAAAATAGTGAAAATTAAAGCAATATTCCGGGCTGACATATCGATTGGGCGCTTGTTCATGGGGAAGCACGATGTTGAAGCCAATTGAGGGGGAGTTAACTTCACTCGCCCCCCTATTCCCCGCTTCCATAACCCCCGGACCACCGCCCGTTACAACCATATATTCCTTATGATCCAAAGCTTTAGACATCAGCGATACATATTGGGCAAACCGGCGCGCCTCATTATAATAGCGCGAGCTCTTAATAAGGTTCTCACGGGCAATGGCGGTCTTGGCAGCCTTAGGTTCCGTGCCAGGCTCTGCAATACGCGCTCCGCCAAACAACACCACTGTTGAATTTACCCCACGCTCCTGCAACCACAATTCCGGCTTAAGATATTCAAGCTGAAAACGAACACCGCGCATTTCCTCTGAGGTCATAAAATCCTCATCGGAAAAAGCTAAACGATAGGCGGGGGCCTCAGTCTGGGGGGTACGTGGCACCCGGCGGGATTCTTCAATATCCTGCTTGGAGGAGCGTAGTGGGGTTTGATATTTTTTTGCCATGATTTTTCGGCCTATTCCTTATGGACAGATGATTGAAATTTGCACTTAACCTGACATGGGTTGGGTTAATTATTCATGGGCTAGTTGAGTTATCCAAGTTTTCGTGGCAAATAAAATTCCCTCACCAGAAGAAACTAGTTATGGTCGAGCACATAGGCCCTAACAAAGAATTTTAGGAAACGT
>JAJRRG010000170.1 GCA_024279675.1 Alphaproteobacteria bacterium | reverse complement strand
GCGCAGTTTTGATCAGGACGAAGTCCTTGAAAAAGCAATGTGGGCGTTTTTTCAGCATGGTTTTGAAGGGACCAGTTCCCGCGATTTACAAGCGGCTACAGGTCTAACTGCCCCCAGCCTCTACAATGCGTTTGGCGCAAAACACGATATTTATTTGGCGGCGTTAAATCGTTACGTGCGGTTGGGTTTTGAGTATATGATCGATGATCTGGCGGACGGGTCGGCTGGATTGCACGATCTAGATCAATTTTTGCAGAAAGTCTGGTCAACCTTTGAGGGGGCTCACCCGGCTATGGGCTGCATGGTGCTCAACGCGCGCGGCGAATTTGGGCGCGGGCAACCGGATATACTTGCAACTTGTGATACATTTACTAATCGACAAGTGCGTGCATTTGGCGCCGCATTACATCGCGCGGCGAACTTGGGTGAAATTGATCCATCGTTTGTATCGCGCTATGTGCACTGTTTTCGCATGATGTTGAACGGCATGCTGCATCTGGTACGAACAAATGGGCTGGATGAAGACGTGCGGGAAACGTTTGCCGCAATTCGCCAAACGGTTCGAGAGTGGAAATGCAGTGACAGTTTACAAAATACACTCGAAGGTTCCAACTATTAACCCTGCCCTTCTTCGTTCCCGTTTCGCTTCCCGACAATCACCCCTGCCTGATCAATTCCCAAGGAAGTTGCAAACAAGCTGTTGGGAACATCGGTGATTTGTCAGTCCCGGTGACACAATTACATTAAATGTTACTGTCTTCAAAATGATCAGCTAACTCGCCATGATCAGTGACAATCAGTCATATATTCATGCGGTAATAATGCGTTTTTTAGATCGTTTGTTGATATATGTAACAGCTAGGCTCTGGAACTTACGTTGGTTGACCAAAATACCTGATACTTTCTGCTCCAGGCAAAAATTGGTTGTATGAAAAAGTAGCGGAGGCGTTTCTAGTAGGCGTACTTTTTCAATTGCATTGCTAATTATCACGTTATACGGGCAAAAATTATGATTTCACATTGGCAAAAATCTTTATTGGAAACTTGGGGTATCAGTGGCGATCTTAGTCGTCTGGATGGTGAATATGATTTGAACTTTTTGGTTTCTGGAACCCCGGGACATGTGCTTAAGGTCATGCGGCCCGGCTGTGACCTTGCGTTTGTTGCTATGCAGTGCGAAGCGATCCGGCACATTCAACAAAACGTATCAGATTTACCCATACCTAGCGTTGTTGCCAATCTTAGTGGTCAGTTATTTGCAGTTCTTAAGGATCACGACGGACAGGAACGCATTGCATGGTTGCTGGAAAAAGTCCCCGGTATTCCCTATGCGCGGTTTCGACCACAGACCATCAATTTGGCCAAAAAATTGGGGACAATACTGGCGCGTATGGATAAGGCGCTAGTTGGATTTGAACATGAGTATCTGGCGCGAGACTTCAAATGGAATCTAATGCAGGGTGAATGGATTAGCGATCAAATCCATATCGTTGACCAACCAGATCGCTGCGAACTTCTCAATAGAATTTACCAACAATTTACGGCGATTTTACCCGCCCTTCAGGCATTACCCCATACCGCCATTCATAACGATGTGAATGATTACAATTTTTTGGTGAGTGGAAATCTTACCGAGGAAGCTCAAATTTCCGGCCTAATTGATTTTGGTGATATGTGCCGCGCACCAAGGGTGTGTGAATTGGCAATTGCCGGCGCATATCTGGTTTTGGATCATGATAATCCTGAGGAGATGCTGAGTACACTGGTTGCTGCCTACCATGCTGTTAGCCCGCTTAGCGCCCTCGAGATTGATCTGGTTTGGCCGCTCTTGAAAATGCGACTGGCAGTCAGTCTGGTGAATTCTACTCAAATGGCTATTGAAAATCCCGATGATCCTTATGTTGTGATCTCTCAGAAACCTGCTTGGCGGTTTTTGGAGGGCAATCGGATTAATGAGGCTATGATTGGTGCGCGACTGCGTGTTGCCTGTAATATGCCGGTAACGGCGCGCGCTGAGCGTATTATGCATTGGCTTAACAGTGAAAGTGGTAATTTCGCGCCGATATTTGGTCAAGATTTAGTGGATGCTCCAATGGGGTCCTGCGCGGTTGAATATAGCACAATTCCTGCTGATCCGTTTGCCATCACTGCTGAGGAGGCCGCAACGCTGGGTGCGGAATATGGAGTGGATGGGCCCGTGTGGCTTGGCTATTACAAAGAACCTCGACTAATTTATACTGAAAAGTTTTTCCAACTTGGCCCTTGGAAGGCCAGTGATCGCCGGACAGTTCATCTTGGTATTGATATTTTTGGGCCCGTTGGATCGTCCTTATACGCGCCGCTGGATGGCGAGATTGTATTTTGTGGATACCGCCCGAACAATCTCGATTATGGGGGGTTGGTGATATTGTCTCACCAAACTCCACAGGGCGATATATTCCACACCCTGTACGGACATTTGTCCAAAGCCTCGGTTGAAAAATTGACTGTTGGTCAACGCATAACCAAGGGGTGCGTTTTCGCCAACCTGGGCGCTTTGGATGAAAATGGTGGTTGGAATCCCCACGTGCATTTTCAATTGGCGCTCACAATTGTTGGCATGGAAGACGATTGGCCGGGAACTTGTGTGCCTGATCAACTCGATTTTTGGTCAGCTGTGTTTCCCAACCCGGCATCCTTGCTGAATCTGCCTGAAAAAAAAGTGGAATTCATTCCGGTAAGTCGCAAAGATACGCTTGAGGCGCGGCAGAAAAATTTTGGACGCAATCTGAAACTTAGCTATTGTGCACCCGTGATGTTTTTGCGCGGCTGGAAGCATCATCTTTTTGATGAGTGGGGGCACCCCTATCTTGATGCATATAATAATGTGCCCCATGTCGGTCACGCCCATCCAAGAATTCAGGCCGTCGTTGCCAATCAATTAAAACGTCTTAATTCAAATACGCGGTATCTTCATCCGGCTCAAAATGCTTTTGCGGAAAAAATTTGCTCCAAATTACCAGATAGTTTGTCGGTGTGTTTTTTCGTGAATTCAGGCACGGAAGCCAACGAGCTGGCCCTGCGATTGTCCCGTGCCCATAGTGGCGGAAAAGATATGATCACACCGGATCACGGCTATCATGGCAACACGACAGGTGCGATTGATATTTCAGCCTATAAGTTCAACGCCAAGGGCGGGGTGGGGCAGGCTGATTGGGTTCAGCTTGTAGAGGTTGCAGATGAATATCGTGGTAGTTATCGCCGTGGGGACCCGGCACGGGCGGAAAAATATGCCAGCCTAGTTGATGGTGCCTTGGAAAATATCAGTGCGCGCGGGGGCAGGCTTGCGGGTTTCATCGCCGAAACTTTCCCCAGCGTTGGGGGACAAATTATTCCGCCTGCTGGCTATCTGCAAAGTGTTTATCGACGTATTCGTGCCGCAGGGGGGATTTGCATTGCGGACGAAGTTCAAACCGGATTGGGCCGTTTGGGGGACTATTATTTTGGTTTTGAGCAGCAAGAAGTGGTGCCTGATATTGTTGTCTTGGGTAAACCCATTGGCAATGGCCACCCATTGGGTGTTGTTGTAACAACCCGTGAGATTGCTGATAGTTTTGCGCAAGGCCCGGAATATTTTTCCACTTTTGGAGGATCAACTCTATCCTGCTTGATCGGGAAGGAAGTGTTGGACATCGTTGACGAAGAGAACTTGATGGAAAATGCCCGTGTGATGGGCAATAAGTTGCTTGCAGGGTTGCGCGCTATGCAGGAAGAATTTGATATTATTGGTGATGTGCGCGGGTTTGGCCTGTTTATCGGCGTTGATCTGGTCACGGATTGCACGTCCCGCACATCGGGCACTCAAATTGCTGATTATGTCAAAAATCGGATGCGTGAAAATCGGATTTTGATTGGCTCAGAGGGGCCAGCGGATAATATCCTTAAAATTCGCCCGCCCCTCACGATTGATGAGGAGGGCGTTAATATGATTCTTCACACGTTGCATATGGTAGTAAGTGAAGCGACAGGTCTTAGGTCGTAAATAAGCCCCGCTGGGGAACAGGAACTGGTTCGTGTGACTAAGAAATATGGGGCCAGACTTCATGATGCCAAACACAATAGGAATTGTCGTTGGTGAAGTTAAAGCCTCTTATACGCATCATAGGCCACGCCTAATCCAAGTATGATATAAAGGGAGCCAAAAAGCCTCTGCATACCTTGCTTGGTTTTTTGGAACCAATTACTCACGCGCTTGGTTGAGAAAATGCTGGCGGTAATAAAATGTTGGAGCGTTGACTGGGCTGTCGTTATTATGACGATTACAACTAGCATCCACAATGGTGCGTTTTGTGGAATAAAAGCTGTCAAAATTGACCCAAAATAGATCGCGGCCTTTGGGTTGGTCATCATCACCAGGAAACCGTTTTGAAATGAGGTGTGCCCCGCTTGTGGTCCCTCAGGATGATTTGGTGAAGTTGAGGGACCGGTGTGGGCGGCGATTAAAGAATTATACCCCAGCCACAGCAAGTATGCAGCCCCCAATAAACGTAAGATGAGCACCATATTGGGGAAGACTTCAAACAAAACTACAACCCCTGAAACAGCTAAGCTGGCCCAGATGACTCCGCCAAATCCTACTCCGAGCGCCGTCATAAATCCGGCTTTTCGTCCGTTGTTTGTGGCGGCGCTGATGATAACCAGCATATTGGGGCCTGGGGTCAGCCAACCAAGGATATTGATAATGAATAGTGCGCCCAGTGCGGCGGCAAACTCTGTTGACATGTCTAGTCTCGTTTGATGTTAAATGCATGTCCAGAGTGTCCGGATCACACACACTTGTAAAGGGGTGTTGAATTGCGGTGGGGTTGAGTATGGTGCCAGCAACCCAAATTGCGATGAGTATTGTTGCAATGGCTATCAATGGTATCCAGCAAATAACATTTGAACTTTGAAATTTTGAGTATCAGTAGCTGGAGGAATAGGTTTGTTGTGAAGATTGGACAAGTGGCATGAAATACAAATGTTTTGACGTAACAAAAACCGACGGTGTGGCCCATGTGAATATGTGCCGACCCGATAAGGCCAATTCCATGAATGAGGATTTTTGGGCGGAGCTTCCTCAAATTTTGGATTTGCTGGATAGTGCCGGTGATACTCGCGTGTGTATTCTTTCGGCATCGGGAAAAAATTTTTCCGGCGGTATGGATTTGTCGTTTTTTGCCAAGCCTGAATTTTTAAACCTTGATAATGCCCGTAAACGTGAAGCGATTATTGGTGTCGTTGGCAAGTTACAGGGGGTATTTGACCGGTTGGAGCAGGTTCGATTTCCCATTATTGCGGCGGTGCAGGGGGCTTGTATTGGGGGCGCTTTGGATATGATTGCTGCCTGTGATTTGCGCTATGCCAGTCAAGATGCACGGTTTTCAATTGAAGAAATTAATATTGGCATGATGGCGGATCTGGGTTCTTTGCAGCGATTGCCAAGGCTCATGCCAGAGGGTGTGGTGCGTGAAATGGCCTATACCGGCTTGCGGATGGATGCAAAGCGTGCATTGGAACACGGCTTGCTCAATCAGGTGTTTGAGGACGATGCGGAAATGATGCGGGTAGTGTCTGACATCGCAAAACAGATTGCCGCCAAATCGCCCTTGGCAATTTCGGCGAGCAAAAAGGCGTTTAACTACGCACGTAACCATGGGTTGAGGGATGCCATTGAATATATGGGCATGCTACAGGCTGCGATTTTGGAACCGTTAGATATTGGCGCGGCGATGCGGGGGAAAGCGGATAAAGTGGATGGTGTGTTTGATGATGTGCAACCTCTGTTTTCGACTTCAGCGAATGACAAACCGGCTTAGGTTTGAAGTCAGGCAATGCCCATCGGTCATCATGGAATAATTGTGAGCAGAATTATGGGCGAATACCGGCTTGTGCGGCTGACTTTGTAGCGCGTAATCTCTCCGCCAAAAAAAACAGCCCCCCAACAAGCGTGCTTAAACACGCCATGAAAATCCACAGGGTCATTCCGCCAAATTGCTGAAGCAAGAAGCCGCCTAACAGGGGGGCCAACGAAAAGCCAAATGCACTAAGGGCCGCGGCCCCGAAATAACTGCCCTTGAGATGATCGGGTGCCATGCGATCAACGATGATTGAAAGGGTCGGGAACAGGATAACTTCGCCCAAGCTAAGTAAAAACATGGCAAACATTAGGCCGATGTTGGAATTTGTTGGGGCTAAGGCGAACGATATAAAGGCGATGATGAATGTAAACACGCCTATACCTGCCCTGTGTAATGGGGGAATATTTGCCATTAACTTTAGTATTGGGAATTGAAAAATGATAATGGTCGTGCCGTTGATAAAGATGAGTGTTGCGTAAAATTTTGTAATTTGATCAAAGCCTGCAACACGCAAATATTGCAAAAGGCCAGCATCGATTTGGCCATAGGCAATATCTGCCAATAGCGCTGCGAAAACAAACAGCATAAAGGCATGATCGGCGCGGAGCACGCCAACGACTTGTCCTATAGACTGATTGGTGTTCATTTTTGTGTGCTTAAGCGGTGGCTGAATTTTAAAAACTATAAGCGCTGCCAGCACATAAACTGTATAAACCAACGCCACCAACGCAAAAGTTGTTTGTTGTCCGGTGAGCCCGATATTGATGCCAACTAGGGGGCCACTGGCGGCACCTACATTTAGTGCGAAATATCGCACCTGCAGAGCCAAATCTTTGGCATCCCGGTCTTGAAGCATATCTGTCATTAAAGCCCGACCGGGGTTTTCGACCATACCACGGGCAATTGATTGGCCCAGCATTCCCAACATTAGGAAATCTAGAGAGTCGGCTGAAGCCATTGTTAGAAGGGAGGCAATGGTAATTATCAGTCCAATAATGATGATTTTTCGGCGGCCTACGCGGTCGGATAAGTAACCCAGGAAAAACCCAAAGGTGACGCCAACAAATATCGGAAAGGCAATAAAGGCGCCAATTTCAAACTCATTCAAGTTAAATTTTTGATGCAATATTATCGCCAGAAATGGCCATACCATGAACATGGCAAATCGGCTCAACAAAGTTGAGATGATGACCAACCAGACGGTCATATTGAATTGTTTAAGCGGGGCAAAAATGAGCGTGACTCCGTGGTGAGTTCAAATTATATGAACCGTTTCATAATTCCTAAAGGGGACTTTAGGTCAAGCAAATATTTTTTGACGATTGTCAGTTATGCAAAATTCGCTTAAAATGGTCAGGCCACTTCGCCGAATTAGGTTTTACTGATATTGGAATTATTCATATGAAAAACACAGAGCATAATCCAACAATCCCACGTGGTGAATATCCAGTTCGTTGGCGAAAAGTGCAAGCGATGATGGCGGATCTAGAGCTGGATTTTCTGGTGGCTTATGCGGATGATCGAGCCGTCTTTGGCCCGGCCCACGCCCGTTGGATGGCAAATTTTCCTGTGCATTTTGAGCCTGTATGCGTGCTTTTTGCGCGTGAAGGTAAGCCGGTCATGCTGGTGGGGCCGGAAAGTGATGAGTATGCGCTTTTGGCCGGGGAAATTTCAGATGTCCGAATCTTAAAAGAGTTTACCCATCCGGATGAAGACTATCCGTTCACGTCCATGCAAAGCCTGGCTGAAATAATGGCGGAAAATCACTTTGGCACAAAGACTGTGCGACGGGTAGGCATTGGCGGGCGTGGGTTGATGAGTGCGGATCTTTTGGCTGCGTTTCATGGGGCAATGCTTGAGGTAGAATGGATTGATGTGGAGAGTGCTCTTTGTGATGTTCGTGCGCAAAAGAGCCCCGCTGAGATCGCTGTTATTCAGCACACCTATGCCATCGCACAAATTGGATTGCAGGCGGCGCTTGATACGATTGGTGTTGGGGTGAATGAACGTCAAGTGGCAGCAGAAATCGAGGGGGCGATGCGCAGGGCCGGGGCTGAGGGAACCGGAATTGATACGATTGTTGCCTCCGGGCCCAATAGCCGCCCCATATTAGCGCGCTCTACTTTTCGTAAGATTGAGGCAGACGAACTGGTGCTTCTTACCATTACCCCGCGTTATGAGGGGTATCACGCGGCCATTGGTCGGCCGGTGTTACTGGGCAATGTGGGCGGTGTAATTGAGCGTGCTCTCGATGTTGCAATTTTGGCGCAGGAAGCGTGTTTTGCCGGACTGAAGGCAGGAATTGAAGGCCGCGAGGTAGAAGCGATTGGGCGCGCGATTGTTGAGAAAGCCGGGTTAGGGGACTATTTTTTGTACTCGGGGCTACATAGTTTAGGTGTGATTGAATTTGAGCCTCCCATTTTTGGCCCCAGTAGCACTGCAATTATCAAGGAAAATATGATTATTTCTGTTGATATTCCCATGTTCAATGCGCCCTGGGGCGGGTTACGGGTTGAGGATGGATATTTGATTAAGGGCGATGGCGTGGAAAAGCTCAACACGACGCCCTATGTTTTGCGACGGTAAGTGCAAACAATGGCGCTTAAAATTCCCTCTCTATTTAATAAAATTGTGCGCTTCCATTCAGCTTGAGTTCAGGTGTTAGTTGATATTATGGCAGTATAATTATTGGAAATTTTAAGAGGGTCATTATGAAGTACGCGAAAATATTTTCCGCAATTGCCATGCTTTTAACGAGCGCTGGGGCGACTGTGGCAACTGAATTTACTTACGTTTTGACAGGTGGTGTTTCTGTTATGGCGTATGAGAATGCGGCGCAATATATGATCGTTGATGTTTCAAGTACACTCAACATTGATGATGCG
Source organism: Alphaproteobacteria bacterium (assembly GCA_024279675.1). Lineage (GTDB taxonomy): Bacteria > Pseudomonadota > Alphaproteobacteria > Rhizobiales > Devosiaceae > DROE01. Next base: position 29,801 of record JAJRRG010000170.1, on the reverse strand, counting down.
GGTGAAATTTCCGGCGAGGGTACGTTGACCTATATCCACATGCGTGCCTGTGCGTGGGAAGCGCCAAAGCCAGTCGATGAGTTCAATTGCCGTATCGAGGGGGTGGTTGATGGTTCGTTCTCCATTTCCGGGGAAGTGCTTGAAACCATTCACCGCCATGATGATGAGAACCCGTTAAAGGATGCCATTTTTGAATATGCGGACGCGCGGGCATCTAAGCGGCCAGATTATGCCCCCTATCGTTTGTCGATTACGCTCACACCGACGAAAAATTTGGAGGAAAAGCTGGTGTTTTGGGGGCTTAGTTCTGGCAACATTGAACGCAAAAGAACCGGGGCTGCGACACTTGGTGTTTTTTCTTCTGGGTTATTTGATACGCCAATTGAATTGATTGCGCTTAATGCTGAATCTAGCGTTTCTGTGCCAAATAATCGGCATGTTTATCAATCCACTGGGCTTTATGATGCCGGGACGCCTGTGCGTGGCACTGGGCAAATAGCTCTTACCAGTATGAAACGAGATTGGTTGCCTAGCCAAACGGCATCCCATGTTTATTTGTCGTCTTGGGTTGAGGGGCCGGATGAGCGCGAACTGGAACCATTTGAACTGGATGCGATCGCCGATTATGCGGAAAATGGTGTTGACGACACGCGTGCAGAAGTGGCCGACGACATAATTGATTCTATGTTTGATTTGGTCGACGTGGGCGCTATTCCGCCAATACTGGATTATGAGGTAATGGATATTATACGCGAATTTCGTGGGCTTCCCCCCATGTCCGGACGTTAAATCTATAACTGGATACTCATTTTGCCAGATTATTTGTTTGATTATGAAGCCGACATCGGACTAAGTTTTTCGATATCTCCTCTTGTTTGGAAAACTTGCCATGCCCTTTTTAACCAGCCTGCCCGAAACCAGTCATTTATCTGATCTTTATAAGGCATTTCCGAAAAATGTTGCGCCTTTGATGGAGTATACGGATGGCATTTTGCGGGCTGAGGGGGAACTGAGTATTGCCGAACGGGAGTTGATCGCAACGTTTACCTCCGGGCTAAACGCATGTGATTTCTGTTTCCAATCCCATCTGATTTATGCCAAGGCATTTGGTATCGGGGAGGGGGTCGTTGAAGCCTTGCTTACCGATATTGACAGCGCGCCGGTGGCGGAAAAGCTCAAACCCATTTTACATTATGTGAAGAAGCTCAATAACTTGCCTAGCAAAATCATTACAGCGGATGCGGACGCAATTTATGCGGCGGGTTGGGGCGAACAGGCGCTGTATGAGGCGGTGCAAGTGTGCGCTCTGTTTAATATGATGAATAGGATCATTGAGGGCACCGGCGTGAATTTTGACTATGTGGCAAATCCGAGTGTGCATTCCATTCGCCGGGATAGTGAAAAGGAACTGGCCCATTCCTATTCAGATTTTGGCAAACGGGTTGCGGCAATGGCGGCGGAACAAGAATAGTTTTATCAAGACCGGCATTCTCCTGGCGTGTCCCCCCCCTCGAGGGGGAGGGAGTATTGAGCTAAAGGCTAATTATTCCGCCGGGCGACATCCTTAGCCAAGGCGCGTAAGGCTGTTTCCGTCGTCTCCCAATCCATGCATGCATCGGTAATCGATTGGCCATAGACTAGTGCCTGCCCAGGAATTTGCTTTTGAGAACCGGCAACCAGATGACTTTCAGCCATTATGCCCATAATGCGGCCGTCGCCACCTGCAACCTGCTTACCAATATCTGCGAGTACGCCGGGTTGTTTGTTATGATCCTTAAAGGAATTTGCGTGACTGGCATCAATCATAACCATGGGACGCAAACCTGCCTTCCCGATTTTTTCACAAGCGGAATTGACGTTGTCGGCATCAAAATTGGGCTGAAGTCCGCCACGCAGAATGACGTGGCAATCCGGGTTGCCAGCTGTGGAGGCAATGGCCGATTTTCCCTCTTTAGTGATTGCAATAAAATGATGGGGCTGGGCTGCTGAGCGCGTAGCATCGATGGCAATTTGTACGTCTCCCGCTGTGCTGTTCTTAAAACCGACGGCGCAGGATATGCCCGAGGAAAGCTCGCGATGAACCTGACTTTCTGTTGTGCGAGCGCCAATGGCAATCCATGATACCAGATCAGCAAAATATTGCGGGGTGGTCATGTCAAGGAATTCACATGCCGCCGGCAGACCCAGATTATTGATTGATAACAACAGTTCGCGGGCACTGCGCAGGCCTTGATCAATGTTGAAACTACCGTCTAGGTCAGGGTCGTTGATCAGGCCTTTCCAGCCGACAATGGTGCGCGGTTTTTCAAAATATACCCGCATGACAATTTCCATCTCGCCTTTTAGTTGTTGGCGTAGTTGAGCGAGATTTGTAGCATATTCCATAGCTGAAACAGGGTCGTGGATTGAGCAGGGGCCTACAATTGCCAGCAGGCGATTGTCTTTGCCCGTCAAGATATTGTGAATGGCCGCGCGGGAGCGAAGCACAGTTTGTGTTGCGATTTCGGAGCGGGGAAACTGTTCAATCACCTGTTCGGGGGGATCAATTTCAGTAATTTTTTTGATACGAAGATCATCGGTTGAGCGCGGCATAGTCTGGTCCTTTTTGGATTTTACCAGATTGAGCGCATAAAAAAACCGCCCATCTGGCGGTTGCGGTACAATAAATACATTTGATAATTTAGATCAAACGCGGCCCACTCTCCGCTTCGTGCTTTGAATAACTAAAATACCAATAATATGTGGTGCTTGCGTGGGTCATAGTGAAACCCTAGGGCAATAAAATATGTTTGTCACCCAAAAATTTTGTACCGGCAAAATAGCCTGTGTGGCTTTGCAATTTTTACAAATTCTCTTTTTGTTACAGAATTGAATTAGTTGCCAATTGCACCCAAGTTTTGCAATAGGGGCATATGGACGTATCGGAATTAAAACTCATGTCACAAAATCTTATACAAATTATCAAGGCGAGTGCCGTAGCACTTGTGCTTTCTGGTATATTATCTGGTTGTGCGAGCGTGGGCACGGATAAACTCATACACTTTGGAGCAACGGGCATAATCTCAGTTCTAGCGACATGCTTAAGTGAGCCTGACACATCCATTGCTATAGGGGCAGCCGCTGGAATGGGGGCGGGGTTTGCTAAGGAAGTGTATGATGCGCGCCCTGGAGGATCCGGATTTGACGCTGGCGACCTACTCGCGGATGGCCTAGGAACAGGGGCTGGAACCGCCCTTGGCTATGGTCTTTGTCACAGCCAAAATGTGCCTCTTCACTAGTACAAAATTAAAAATGCAGCCCCGTTTTTGTGCAAGCAAGAATCAGCATAGGTTCTCGTCATGGAACACATGCGATATTCAGGTCTGTTAAAGTCGGAGCAGGAACAGGCTCTTGAAATGATAATCCGCTCCAATTCAATTCTGATGAATGTACTTGAGGGCATGCGTGAGCTTGATTTGCCAGACTGGTTGTTGGTGTCTGGGGCAATATACAATAATGTATGGAACTATTTGACGAGCCGCAAAAATATGACTGGGGTCAATGATTTTGACGTGTTCTATTTTGATGGCACCGATTTAAGTTATGGGGCTGAGGATTTACAAATAAAGCGTGTTGAAAAACGTTTTGACAAATTATCCCATCCCGTTGAGTTGCGAAATCAGGCGCGGGTACATCTGTGGGCTCCGGAAAAATTTGGACATAGTTTTGCTCCTCTTACGTCGTCCCAAGATATGCTGGATAAATTTGCCAGTAAAAGTCACGCGGTTGGAGTGCGCTTACTTGATGATGATAGTTTGAAAATTGTCGCTCCCTTTGGTCTGGATGATATGTTTTCATTTCGGGTGACGCCCAATCCGGCCTTAAACAATCGGATTGCACATGAGAAAAAGGCGGCAAGGGCTAAAAGTATTTGGCCGGAACTCACCATCGTGCCTTGGCCGGTGCGTAGTTAGCCCATCCAGTCTAGGAGGATTTTGGATAAATCGTTGGCACGCGCTGCCGTTGTTCGAAGCTTACAATTGGAGAACAGTATGTGACGTATGCTCCCCTCTTCATAAAATTTGTAGGCAAAATCACATTTGGCATCGCGAAAAGCGATCCATGTGACTTGGGCCTCCTTTAAGGCGGCAAATAGCTCAGAACTCAGGCGCACTCGCAGGTCAGCGTAGCTTTCGTTGAGTTGTTTGTCCCACCATGTTTCCTCGCGTAAATAGCATTCGGTGGTTCCAAGTGTAGTGAAGCCGTTGGGTTCTTCAAAACATTGGCGTGCCGCAGCACCCACACAATTGTCACGCTCTACGTCGTTTATGGCCTCCTCATGACAGGCAACCATTGTCGCCTCATCCTGAGGTTGGAAATGAACACCTTGGGCAACAGAAATGGATGGTACGACGACTGCACTGAGACTAACGAGCGCAAACAAGACAATATTCAAAAACTTCATAGGTTCCCCGAATTTCAGATACTGCTTAAGTATTTTGAACTTAGGCAGAGCACGACAGTAATCTTCTATAAAAATAAAATAGCACCAAAATGTGGCATAGCAAGCCTAGAATTAGTACGAGGGCCATCGGCAAATATTGAAGAGTTGACAGTTTCAATATTTACCCAATCCAGAAAGCAGGCACAAAGCCGGCAATATAGCGAAATGGGCTGGGGATAAGTGTAAGTAATGGGGCCATGGCGAATAAATTCATGACCTTGGTCAAAGCGAGACCTTGAACTTTATTGTTTGCGATGGCTGGGATGGCGAACGAAACAATTGCGGATTGCAATGAGGTCAATAAAATTAATGTGAGCGCCAATAGAAATGAAATGTCTGGAAATAAAAAGGGAATTGCAAAACAAGAAAGAATGGCAGCCAGACAGAAAGTAAAAGAGGCGCGGTATAGGGCAATCCCCTGTTTGCCCAGAGGCGTCACATCAAGGGCTAGCAACGGTCCCTCATCCCGTTCTTCAAGGATTAGAAATCCGATGACCCAACCAAGCAAATAGGCGGGCATAATAAGAACAATCGGGGCAATATACTTAGAAAAGTCAGGTAGAGAAAACGTCGCCAGCACAGCACTATTCATCCTTTCCTCAAAGAATAGGAATAGAATTGTAAGGAGCACTGACATGATCAATACCCCAAGTAGCGTTGGGTCACGCGAGATATTGCGTAGGTCACTTGATGCCAATTGCAACAGGCCTTTTGGCGAAATTCTTGAAATCGTGCTCATGTCTCGCAGAATTCCTTTTTCAAGGCGGAAAGGGCCACGAACATGCTGAAACAAAAAGTTGCAATTATCACAATCAACATGAAGACCGTCTCCCACATAGTGGCCTCAAAAGTTCCCACGCTGATTAGCATTAGACGTAATTGAGCCGCAGGTGGAATAAGAATTGCCCAACTTGGAAAAGGATCAAAAAGGGCAACAATCATGGGCAACAATATTGGGGTAAGTATCCCTGCAGATCCCATGAGATAGGATGTGGCTGTTTTGAAGTGTAAGGCAATTGGAAACCCGATGGAGACAAATGTTGCGGATACTATAATGACCGTAGTCAAATACAAAGGCCAATTGATATTCCCATGTGCAAATACCCCGATTAGGGTAACGGAAACAAGTGAGGCGAATGTCAGAGAAAGAAGTTTGGACCAGTAATAATCGATGGCGCGCATCGGTGTTATGGCTAGGGCTGTTCGTGTGCCCTCTGATTTTTCCAGCATCATAAGCGCACCCAAGAAGAAAAACCCAAGCACAGCGGGGTCGGTATAAACAAGGATGCCCAGAGCCCAGGAAGGGAAATAGTCCCCTAAAAAATAAAGCAGAGATAAATAGGCCAACAAAACAAATCCATAGGCGTAATATATGCCGTTGCGTTGTTGTAGGCGAATATCATTTAGGAGCAAATTGCGTGATTTCATCAGTACAATTATTCTCCACCAATGTCAGATGTAGTTTTGTGTGACTTGTTACTGGTGGCCTTAATAAATACCTCATCTAACGTCGCTTCCAGTGTGTGAATCGACAATATGTTCTCGGCGCCAAGTGCCGTTTGAAAATCTGGGTTTTGGTCGATATTTAAGAGGGGGAAGCGGCTTGAAACGATAGTGCCATCATTGCTGGAGCGCACCTCAATTTCTCGGTGCCCATAGGTGCGCTTCAAATCTTCAGGTGTTCCGATAACCGGTATTTTTCCGTCTGACAAAAATCCGACCCGATCACAAATCTCATCGGCCTCAGTCATATTATGGGTTGTAAGAAAAATGGTTTTGCCTTCACTCTTTAGTCGCGAAATCAGCTGGTGTGTTAGGTGAGCGCGGGAGGGGTCCTGACCTGTGGTTGGTTCGTCCAGAAATAATAGCTCAGGATCGTGAAGCAATGCCCTGCACAGGTTGAGGCGCATTTTCATTCCTTTTGAGAAATTTTCTACCCGTTTATCTGCGGCGTCTTCTAAATCGAGTAATGCCAGAATTGTCAGCGGATCCTTTGTTGGCTGATTGTAAAGCGCGGCAAAAAGTTCCAGATTTTCCCGTGCGGTAAGACGTAGATAGAGTGCAGGAAGTTCAAAACTCACTCCGATTTTCTGGTAAAAGTCGCGCGAGATAGTTTCAACGGGCTCGTCGAATATTTTTGCAGTACCTGTCGAACCAGGCAATAGTCCCAGCAGTATTTTTTGAGTGGTGGACTTTCCAGAGCCTGAAGGGCCAAGAAGTCCAAAAACTTCCCCTTGTTTGATATCAAATTCGAGGTCATGAAGGATGGGTTCTGACGCGCGGGGGTAGGTGAAGGAAAGATTTTTGATTGCAATCATTTGTTTGCTCATTGGCTTAATTGTTCCCTTAGGCCGTCGGTGAGAATGGGCCGGGCTGGCCAGAGGATAATCGTGTGATAAATGTTTCGCGTAGAAGCTTGAGTGCCTCGGTCATTTTGTCCGGGGGCATCAGGCGGACCTGCAGCATGAGGGCAACCATTAAGGTCATCAGAGCGGTAAATGAGTTGGTATCAATTTTGCAAGTGGGGTTGTTTTGGTTCCAGGTCGTCGTCAATTCGTCTATAAAAACCCGATCGCTTTGTGCATTGGCCTGCATAACTTCGGGTGGGATTTTGCGCATAAGATATTCAATTTCCCCATGCTCAATCATGAGTGAGAGGATTGGATCGGTGCGTATTTTTTCAATGAGCATATCGAAAATTTGGGCTGCATGAATTATCGGGCTTATTTTCCTGTGGGCCAATAATTCACGCATATCTTCACGGTGCATGGTTTCTCGTTCCAGCGCCATGGCCATGAACAATTCTTCTTTGGAGTTGAAAAACGCATAAAATGATCCTTTGGCGATTCCTGCGTCTTGGGCAAGATCATCAATACGTACTGCGCGTACCCCTTGCCGCGTGAAGCGTTTGAGACCTGCACAGAACAGGCTTTTGCGAATGCGTTTCTTTTCAGTCTTATCAAAGCGCCTAGCCACAAAATCCCCGGGTTTAGTCAAATTGGTTGTGCAAAAATTTACGGTACATATCGAGCGTACCACCAGTGACTATATGAGTCAATTGGTCATTGGAAGAGCTGGGCCGGGTAATTCTGGGCTGGGTAAGGCGATGCTTTTATCTCTGCGTTGTCTGCATTTGCTTATACTGCTGGAGGAGGAATGGCTGAAGTGGATTCAAATGATTTTTTGCTGCCTGATAGGTGCCGGTGGATGAGTTGTGACGTTGCTTTATCTTTGTTGGCAAGGGCAAGGGGCGATTGAAGCAATATCTTTGCGGGCGCATATGAATATACTAGAAATGATTGGTGGAGATGATGTCGCGCTTAACTGTTGGGGTTGCGTAAATGCAGTTTCAATCGTGGACTTTGATGGCGCGACTGATTTGATGTAAAAGGAGTGGGTGATGGAACCGTTCAAAAATTTCTTCAATTCGGCTGTTATTGAAAAGATGGCTGGGCATTTAGCAGGCCATGCGGCTGATTTTGACCGCAAAGGATTTGTTGCATTTGCATGTGAGAATATCGAAAAACGTGAGTTGAAGGAGCGTTCCAACAGAATTCTTGAAGGTTTGGACAAGTATTTGCCCGCGACTTACGAGACTGCAGTTGGCATAATTGTTGCCAGTCTTGATCCTGAAACTGAACTGGCTATCGATTCCAATAATTTGCGTTTGCAGGCCCGGGGTATACGAGGTTGGGCCATCATGCCGCTGGCCAACTATGTGGCGTTGAAGGGGCAGGATAATCTGGAATTGTCCCTTGATGCGTTACGGGAACTCACTATGCGTTGGACGAGCGAGTTTGCAATTCGGCCTTTTCTGAAAAACCACCCTGAGGAAGTTTTGTCAAAATTGGCCGAGTGGGCGCTGGACGAGAATGAACACGTGCGTCGTTTGGTCAGTGAGGGGTCTCGCCCTCGGTTGCCCTGGGGTATTCGACTTCATCAATTTTGCGAAGATCCTAAGCCAACAATTGTATTGTTAGAGATGTTAAAAAATGACCAAAGTCAATATGTGCGACAATCAGTAGCCAACCACTTAAATGATATTGCAAAAGATCACCCGGATTGGGTAGCAAAAATCGCGAGAAAATGGATGGTGGATGCGTCTAAGGAACGAGTTCGCATGGTGCGACACGGATTGCGGACTCTGATACAGCAGGGGCATATGGGGGCACTTGATGCGTTGGGATACGGGCCTGCGGAAATTGAAGTTAAGCATTTTGGTATAAAAAACCCGCAAGTGACACTTGGAAATACTCTTGAGTTTGATCTGGAAATACAATCTTTGGCGGATAAGCAGCAGCATCTGATTGTTGACTTTATAGTCCACCATCAACGGGCAAACGGACAGATGAATCCAAAAGTATTTAAGTGGAAAAACATAACCTTAGGGGCTGACGCGTGCGTGCGTATGTCCAAGCGTCATGCCATGCGGCCAATTACAACCCGAAAATATTATGCGGGGGCGCACCGGTTGGAAATCCTGATCAACGGGGTGGTGATGGGCGTGCAAGAATTTACTTTAAAATTGAGTTGAGATACGAAAATGTTACGGGTTTTGCATTGCGCAAAGCACTATTGGGGGGGTGCTCAAATGTGTGTTTACTCAAAGTGGTTCACAAATTTGGCAGCTCATTCGCGCAGATGTAGAACCCATTCCTTTGACCAGTCTCCGAGGGGAGATAATAGCATATACAGGGATCGCCCCTGCTCAGTTAAGGCATAGCCATTTGGCGTGTTGATGATTATGTGTGCCGCCCTTAGTTCTTTTATTCGAGTATTTAATACTGTGGGGGAAATGCTTTCGCAACGGGTTTGCAGGGTGCGGAACGTGCAACTTGTCTCATATAGGTTCCATATTATTCCCATGGCCCAGCGTCTCCCCAAAAGGTCAAACAATACCATGATCGGTTGGCCGGTTTTTGAGCCACGCACGGCGGACCCAGGGCGCGGAATATTTATGTTGTGGGTAGGTTTAACCAAGGAATTTCCAGACATAGTTGACTGCTACGCATTTAGTAGCGTATTGCTACCGTAAACGTAGCGTACGTTTGAACGCGACAAAGTCAAGGTTTATCAACGTAATGAAAAACATAGTATTATGGACTGTATTGGCTTTAATCTGGAGCTCTTCTTATTTAGCAATAAAGCTTGCGGTAACGGACTTTTCGCCATTGATATTAGTGACATCGCGTATGTTGATTGGCACATGCATATTGATTTTAGTCTCAAAATTTAAGTCGCTCGGTCTGCCAACGGATCGAAATTCAATCGGCATATATCTGGTGAGTGGGGTCATGGGCTCCGCGTTGCCGTTCGCACTAATCAGTTATGGTGAGTTGTATGTTCAAAGCGGCCTTGCTGCGTTATTGATGGGCATAGCGCCGGTCGCGACTGTGCTTTTGGCACCGCTAACGCATCATGATGAAAAGCTGACAATAAGCTCCATTGCCGGGATTGGTGCTGGGGTAATCGGTCTAATATTTCTTTTGGACCTGGTTCCCTCAATGAAATTGGTTCGCATCTTGTTGGACAATCAGCCATTTTAGGAGCGGCTCTTTGCTATGCGTTTACAACATTATTTGTGCGAAAGTATGCGCGGCTTCCTGCTTTGCAGATGGCCACAGGCTCAATGATTGCCGGCACCAGTTTGGTTGCCATAGCTGCGTTGTTGTTTTCTGACTGGGGTCATGTTTTCAATGCCGAGACGCAGTCGGTAGCTGCTGTCATATATCTGGGAATATTTCCAACAGCCTTGGCGACATTGATTTATTTCTATCTGATTCTCAAGATTGGTGCGGCGCGAATATCCCAGATAAATTTTGCTGTGCCGGTCTTTGGTTCGCTAATTGGGGTATTGATTTTAAACGAGCGAATGGAAACCAACGCCATTATGGCGTTGGCGATGATATTGCTTGCAGTTTACTTGGTCAGCAAACGTAAAAAACAAGCCTGAAGCAAGCGATGTATTGTCTTGGTGTTGCTGACACATATGCCTATAATGTGCGCGCATGCTGCATGAAGATTTTTTGTATTCCATCCTGAACCTCTTCAGAGAGGGAAATGTCAGCGGAACCAATATTTGTCTTGAGTTGTTCTAAGGATGTCGCGCCAATAATGACCGAAGTCATAAATGGCTTACTGAGACAAAATGCTATTGCCATTTGGGAAATATCAAGTCCATGCTTTCTTGCCAGTTCAATATATTTACGAATTGCCGGATCGGTTAGCTCATTGGCACGATATAGGGATCCCGCCATGGCGCCCCGGCTACCTTTGGGGCGTGCGCCATCTAAATACTTTCCAGTGATTGCGCCGGCGGCGAGGGGGGAATAGGCGAGGAGGCCGACATCCTCATGGTGGGCAAGCTCGGCCAAGTCCATGTCATAATAGCGGCGTAAAAAATTGTACTCGTTTTGAATGGACGCTACGCGCGGGAAATTGTGCTTTTCTGCTAGGCTAAGGTATTGCATGGTGCCCCATGCCGTTTCGTTGGAAAGCCCCACATGCAGGATTTTCCCCTCTTTTACCAACTCATTCAGAGTTTCAAGTACCTCAACAAAATTGGGTATTAGGGCGGTTTTGTCCTGTTTATAGGGTTCGTAATTCCACGAATTGTTAAAGTGATAGCTTCCGCGGTTTGGCCAATGGAGTTGATAGAGATCTATGTATTCGGTTTGGAGGCGCTTAAGGCTTCCCTCAAGGGCGAGGCGAATTGTCTTTGCGTCCATGGGCGCGCCCTCACGAATCCATGAAACGCCGGGCCCGGCAACTTTGCTGGCTAGAACCCACTGATCTCTTTTGCTAGTTTTTTTGAACCATGAACCGATATATTCTTCCGTTAGCCCACAACTCTCTTTTGATGTAGGCACCGCATAAAGTTCGGCGGTGTCCATGAAATTTACGCCGGCATCAAGGGCAAAATCAATTTGGGCATGTGCATCCGTTTCTGAATTTTGTCGTCCCCAGGTCATGGTACCCAGACAAATTTCAGACACTTTGATGTTGGTGCCGCCTAACGGGTTGAGCTTCATTGGAATGTCTTTCTTATTGATCGGGGAATTTACAATAGATTAGGGTGGCTAACACGTTGACGCAAGAACGAGGGTCAATACATTTTGGTGCTCGGAATTTTTCATACCAGTCCAACAAGCAGTAAAGCTGAACTTGATGCAAGGCCTGCAACAGGCACCCAAATTGGCACAGAGAAATAATTGGAAGTTTGGAAATGGTCGTCAGTTTGTGATTTTTTGCGCAATTTTATGCGTATGAGTGAGATGTTCACCAAAATAAAAACGCATAGAACGATGGTCGCGGTAAACCGTGCCAGTTCTTGGATTGGCAAAAACAATGCCAAGCCAAGTACAATTGCTACAATTATGGCTGTGGCGACAAGGGGCGTTTGGGTTTTGGGGTGTATATAGGCCAATTGTTTGGGCAAATGACCTTTGGAGGCTAGGCCATAAAGTACCCTTGTGGCCATAATCATCTGAATAAGCACGCCATTTACCGTTGCTAGAATGGCAATTATTGAGAATGTGCCTCGGATGGAATCGCTGGCTTGTGCAAATACCAACTCCAATGGCGCAACGGATATCACCAATTGATCCATTGGTACGACGAGTACAACAACCGACACGACGGCCAAATATAATAGTGTCGCAATAAGAAGTGTAACAATGATGGCGCGGGGCATATTCTTGCGCGGATTTTTTACTTCTTCTGCCATGTTGGCGATGTCCTCGAACCCGACAAATGCAAAGAACGCTAACAGCCCGGCCGATGTGATCCCTGCCCATACTGATGCATCCAAGGGCGGGATCAGCTGTGCCAGATCGCTCAACATATCGGGTTTGATGGTGAAGCCGTAAAACACCACAAAGCACAAACCACCTATTTCGATGACGGTAAAGACTGCCGCCATGGTGACCGATTGCAAGACGCCCCAAGCCGCCGCTAAACCAAGCAAGAGAATGATAATGGCGGTCAAAAATGGAGGCGAGAGATCGATTAAATTATTGGTATAGGCGGTGGCCCCGATGGAAATGGCGGCCGAAGAAACCACGCCGGAGGTCACAACCATCAGGCCAACAATGAGCGCAAGATGGTTGGAATTAAAACCGTTTTTAACATAAACAGCTTCCCCGGCGCTCGCGGGATAGCGCGTGCTTAATTCAGAATAGGTAAATCCGGTGAAGCCAACAACAATTGCTGCGAGTATAAAGGAAATCGGCGCATAAATACCTGCCTTGGCGGCGGTGGCGCCAATGAGAACATATACCCCAGCGCCAACCGTTACGCCCAATCCGTAAAGAACAAGCAATGGAAGAGAAATACTACGTTGTAGGGCCGTATCTTTAATATGCGACAAATCGGTGTGCTTAATATTTTGCGCCATTTGTTTTCCAGAAATATGAGAATGGGTGGCGTCAAATCACGCTAATTTATTGTTGGTTTGTAGCATAAAAATTGCCAATTGGTAGGTTGGAAAATAAATCTATGCATTAGATAATTTAGGACTTCACAAGGCCATAAGTTACGCCTATATAGTCATCTCGCTCAACAAGGATTTGAGCGTTCATTTTTGGCGCGGGGTGGAGCAGCCCGGTAGCTCGTCAGGCTCATAACCTGAAGGTCGTAGGTTCAAATCCTACCCCCGCAACCAAAAAACTCTCATTAAATCAATGTGTTAAGATGTTTTTTTAAGCAGCAAGTTGGCCTTTGATTTTTGCATGGGCACCATATGGGTACCACTTGAAATAAAGCTTAAGCCAAGATTTTCCATTGAATGGTTATTTCTTGGGCGAGCGCACATAGATTGTTCGCGATTTTAATCGCTCAGGTACTGCCGACTGGTTCTGATTTGTTGATTGGTTCATTCACCCCTTAGTTGGCCTGATCTTATTCACAACAAAGAAGAGTGCGAACAACATTGGCATCACGGACTTCGGGAATGGGTAGACATGATTGGCACTTGGGGAATTGAGGATAAACGTGTTCACATAATTCTTCCATAGATATGAAACTATGTGCTGCGATACATGTAGTATTTTCTTGAACATTTTTCAGCTTCAAATGCGGCGATTTTAAAAGTTGACGGGTGACAACAAACTGATATTAGCGCTTTTCCAATTAATCCGTATCCTACGGTGACAAATACTCCTGTGATTATGGATATAAGGTTGCGTTTGTCAGATTTAGGTTTTGAAAAGCATTTGTTGAAGGTTAGGTCTGTCCTTTTAAAAGCTAGTTGATCGATGTTTTCTCTCGAACATATTTATAGACCGTATTTCTTGATATTCCCAAAGTTCGAGCCGCTTGAGTGATATTATTCCCATTGGTACCCAGTAGCGCAGCAATTTCAGAACGCATCTTTTCGCGCCATGATTCTGTTGCTGTGATTTGGTGGTTTTCTGGCGTTTCTCCGAGGGAGAATGTGACATCGCTAAACGTAATCGTGTTACCTTGGGCGTTCATAGTGAGTTGGAGTATTGCGGAGTGTAATTCACGTATATTTCCTCGCCATGGTAGGCTTGATAAGGCGGAAACTGCGTCAGAGGTTATGGTCTGCGCAGGCATAATTTCCAGCATTAATTGGTGTACGATATTGGGAAAATCACTTCGTTCCCGAAGAGGAGGTAAGCTAATTTTTACCACGCCTAGACGATAAAAAAGATCTCCTCTAAACTTTTTATTCTCAATTGCGGCCTCAAGATTTACATTTGTTGCAGCAACAATTTGTATATCAACTTTTTTAGCGGTGGTCCCGCCAACGGGCCGGATTTCTGATGAATCAAGAAACCTTAGTAAAGAAACTTGGCTTGATAGGGGCATATCACCGATTTCATCTAAAAAAAGCGTCCCCCTGTCTGCCGCAAGAGCCAATCCTTCTGAACCATTGCGTTGTGCACCAGTAAAGGCCCCCGCCACATATCCAAATAGTTCTGCTTCAAGCAAATGTTCAGGAAGCGCCCCACAGTTTACCGCAATAAACGGACCCTTGCGCTTGGATTCATTGTGGATGTGACGAGCAATGACTTCTTTGCCAGTGCCACTTTCCCCTAAAACCAAAAAGGGAGGTTTAAACTGTACAGAGCTTTTGATGCGGGCCAATTGCCGGCAGAATTCAGGGTCCCTCGCGATCATGCCATCCCCCAAGTCATAGGATGGGGCGGCGCTATTGGTCTTGTTTTGATCAATTGCATCCGCAACTACAGAACTTGGTGAAAGGGAAGGAACGTGGATGGCGCGCTTTTCAAAACTGTGTCGATTGCGCCATAAAACCGAATATTGGCTACCCAATAAATCGCGCAAGGTCGGCTGACGGCTATCTGCCATTTCAATCAAGGCTGCATTAAAACGTGTGTCAAATATGGTCTCAAATGCAACGCCGGGTCGCACTGACAGGCCGCGTAGAATTTCACGCCCACGTTGGTTGATTGAAACAAGCCGACCGTCTTGCGCAAACGAGGCAAGGCCACCACTGACAGAATTGAGCAATTCCCAGCGCGAGTGAAATAAAACCACAATGTGCTCATCTTGTTGCGCAAAAAAAAGAGAATTTTCAATATGTGTTGCCGCCATTCGCATCAACGCAAGTGTATGATTATTGCGTACGCTGCAATTCGAAGAGGCATCTAAAACACCAGCTAAAGAGCCATCCGAGTGCATGACGGGGGCGGCAAAGCAGCTAACATCACTATGGTCAAAAAAGAAGTGTTCTTCCCCATGCACAATGACTGCCCGACCTTCGGCGGCACATGTCCCTAAGGCATTCGTTCCACGTTGGTCTTCGGCCCAAATTGCGCCAGGCACAATCGATTCCGCCGCTTTACTAGATTGAAAATCGCTATCCGAAATTGTATCAAGTACAGTACCCTGAGCATTCCCAAATGCAATCAAGAAGTTGCTTCCCGCAATTTGTTGGTGAAGGGAGTGCATTTCAGCCAACGCAAAACGATGGGTGAGTTCGTCTTTTTCCCGAAGCATTCGAAGTTCGTAGTCTGTTGTCTGTAAAATCGGCGGTTTAACGTGGGGGTCAAGACCAATTCGGATGCAACGCTCCCAGCTTTCAACAATTTGCGAGTTTAGCAGATTGTTCCCAATTACGCCGCCTTGCATAAGCGTAATGCGCGCGCGTTTGAGGCGCTCGGTGCGTGATAACATTAGTATTCCTCCCAGCACCCCAGTGCCATGGTTAGTAGGTTGTTAGTGATGTCAATCTTTAGTTCAGGGAACAATCTTTTTGATGTATTTGCAAGTGTTCAAAAAATGAACAAATCTGTGAGATCCATGTGAAATTAGTTAACAGTTTTTCCTGACAAACAAATCTTCAATTCCACTAAGTCTTTGAATTTTAATAATAAAATACTCTATCATCATCTTGGCATGATACCTGCAAACAAACTGGTAGCTTAATAATTTGCCACGCCAAGGAGGATAGCTATGAAAGCTGCAGTACTTCACGAATATGACTAAAAACTTGAAAAACCTGAATTTGTAGTTTTTGAGGATGTGCCTGATCCGCAACTCGATGGCCCCAATGATGTAATTGTGCGCATTGGTGGTGCTGGCGTTTGTCGCACAGATTTGCACGTTATCGAAGGTTTGTGGCGCAATAATTCTGATGTGAAATTACCATATATTCTTGGGCATGAAAATGCTGGTTGGGTGGAAGAGGTGGGGGCCGGTGTGTCTGGTTTTGCTGTTGGAGATCCGGTTATCTGCCATCCCTTAGTTACCAGCGGCCACTGTTTAGCCTGTAGGCGCGGTAATGATATGCACGCCGAAGACAGTGAATTCCCCGGTATTAATGTCGATGGTGGGTATGCGCAATACTTAAAAACGGGGGCGCGTTCACTCATCAAGTTGCCCAAAACCCTCGCGCCTAAAGATGTTGCGCCTTACACCGATGCGGGCCTTACTGCCTACCGCGCAGCAAAAAAAGCGGCTGCACATTTATTGCCTGGGCAAAATGTTGTTGTCATTGGAATTGGTGGATTGGGCCATATTGGTGTTCAGGTGCTTCGGGCCTTGTGCGCTGCGCGGATTATTGCTGTCGATACATCTCAAGCCTCATTAGACCTTGCCGCAAAATGTGGCGCAGATGAGCTTATATTGGTTGATGGTAGTCAGGTTGATAAGGTGCTTGCCCACACTGGGGGCTGGGGTGCCGAGGCTGTTATTGACTTTGTTGCTGAAGGTTCAACCATCAAAGAAGGTCTTGATATGACCCGCAATGATGGGGCCTATTATATCGTTGGTTACGGCGGAAAACTTGTAATTCCAACTATTGATATGATTACGTCCGAAAAACGTATCATCGGAAACTTGGTTGGAACCTACCCCGAACTCGTTGAATTGATGGCCCTTGCTGACCAAGGAAAAGTGCAACTTTCAACGGCGGAATATAAGCTTGAAGATGCAAACAAAGCTCTTCTAGATTTGCACCACGGGGTCATTCACGGGCGCGCCGTACTCATTCCATAAAATACCATTCCCTTCGGTTCTATCGGGGGGAGTGGGGTGTTTTAGGTGTCAGATCCGCCAACTGACATCGTTAAATTTCTAGGGCGGAAGATCATTTTTGTCATTTAAAGGGAGAAGACAAATGAAACTAAAACAATTACTAAGTGCCGTAAGTGCACTCGCAATAGCCTCCACTTCAACGGGGTATGCTCAAGAAGATTATTCGCGTTTTGGAATAGAAGCAGATGTTCCTGGCATGTGTTCTTACGCATCAATTGATGCAAAGGATTATTCTAGCCGAACCCTCAACATAATCACCCACGCAATTCCAGTGATTGGCGAGCCGACAGCTTTGCATGCTCAACAGTTTGAAGAATTGACCGGCGCAAAAGTCAACGTCGTGCATGTGCCGTTTGGCGACTTGTTTCAGCGGATTCTAATTCCGTTTCAAACCAATCAGAACGCATATGACGTATTGTTCTACGCATCTTTGTGGGTTGGTGATTTGAATAGGTATCTTGAACCTGTTCCACAGGCCTATCAGGATGCTTCCGGCATACAGGATGTGACACGTAACTATATTGACGTGGCCAAATGGGACGGTCAAATGATCCAGTATCCGATGGATGGTGATCGGCACTATCTTAAATATCGCACAGATATTTTTTCCAATCCTGAGATGCAGGAACGGTTTAAGTCTGAGACTGGAAGGGATTTGTCCATTCCAGCTACTTGGGAAGAATACAACGAAGTTGCCCGTGTCTTTTCGGGTTGGGATTGGAGTGGAAACGGCACGAACAATTTTGGTTCAGCCGAAGTTGCCAAGCGTGACGACTTAATGTTTTCCGCTTTTATCAGTCGAGCCGCGGCGTTTGCAAAACACCCTGATGTCAAAGGAGGGTTCTTCTTTGATCTTGAAACCATGGAACCTCTCATCAATTCTCCAGGTTTTGTTCGTGGACTTGAATTGTTTGTCGAGGCCTCAAAAGATTGGGCGCCCGGTGGAGCAAACTTTGGTCTTGGGGATGAAATTTTCTCCTTTGGTGGCGGTCAAGCACTGATGAGCTATTCATGGGATGATGCGTTCATTCAGGCTCAGCAATCTGATAGTCCGATTCGTAATAATGTCGCGGCCGCACCGCTACCCGGTGCTTCTGAAGTTTGGAACCGTGACACTGGACAGTGGGATACATTTGATGAGCCAAACCGTGCTCCCTATATTACTTGGGGTTGGACATCTGCTGTGTCAAACCGATCTCAAAATCAGGATATGGCATTTGATTATCTCTGTTTCTTTTCCAACGAAGCCAATACATTGTCAGATCTGCAAATTGGGCGTTTTGGTGTGAACCCTTATCGCAAAAGCCATTTTGATGCGGCACTCTGGACAGAGAAGCTTGGTTGGGACGCAGACCTTGCTGCAAGTTACGTGGAAACCCTGTCAAGCATGGACAGTAGTCAAAATCGTGTTTTTGATTTGCGTGTTCCCGGCGTTAGTCAATTCATGAGTTCAATGGCAACAGGCGTTGCCTCAGCCATTGCTGGACAAATGGAACCCCAGGCTGCCCTTGATCAGGTGGCAAAGGAATGGGCTCAAATTGTCGAGCGAATTGGTGCAGATACCGTTCGCGATGCCTATGCCAGCGTGGTTGCATTGGAAGACAATCTATAAAACGGATGGAGCGGGATTTGTTTCCCGATCCGCTAACTCCTAACCAACTGAAGCATTTTTATTTGGTTGATTTATTCACATAATTTTTTCATCAAAGAAAAGGATGCCTAGGTGCAAGGTCTTACGCGTTATAAACTTCTTTTCCTTTTGCCAGGGTTGTTAATCCTTCTAGGCATAATTTTGTTCCCTCTGATTTTTACTATCAGGGTCAGCTTTTCAGGTTGGGATGCAATCCGGCCTGGACTGGATTGGATTGGAGGAACAAATTATGGTCGATTGTTTGTTGATGGTCGCTTCTGGCAATCATTAAGTCGATTGGGAGCTATTGCACTTACTTCGGTAATGTTTGAATATTTGTTTGGATTTGGGCTGGCTTTACTAGTCTGGCATCAAGTAAGATTCCGTCGGATTACACGGGTTCTTTTCCTTATTCCAATGATGACTACTCCCGTTGTGATGGCGGTTATTTGGCGGACAATTTTCCATGAATCATTAGGCCCCGCAAACGATATTGCTGGAATGTTGGGGCTGGGTACAATCCCGTGGTTAACCCATTCCGTATGGGCCACAGTTGTCGTTATTCTGGTGGATGTCTGGCAATGGACACCATTTATGTTCTTGCTATTGCTTGCTGGACTTTTGTCATTGCCCAAAGAACCATTTTTGGCTGCCGCAATTGACGGGGCTGGTCCAATTCGAACTTTTTTTAATGTAACTTTTCCTGCCATGGCGCCCATCTCCGTCGGCGCGCTGATAATTCGATTGATCGAAGCATCCAAAATTATGGAGACGGTTTACGTTATCACCTCTGGTGGTCCAGGAACTTCAACAGAAACATCAAGTTATTATATTTTTATTCGCGGTCTCAGGGATTTTCAGATTGGCTATGCCGCTGCGCTCTCTGTCACATATTTAGTCATAATGATCGTTTTACTTACGATTATTGCAAAAATTCTCACCAACACACTTGTGAAGTCAGGGGTCTAGCGAATGATAAATACTTTTAAGCCGCTTAAAATAATTGCTATTGCCTTTTGGAGTGCATTCGTTGTGGCCCCGTTTCTATGGGCTTTGACTACTTCATTCAAAACTGCAAATGGGGTGACTGGCGGCGCAACTTATATACCATGGGTAGACTATGAGCCTTCACTAGCCGCATGGCAGGGGCTTTTTGATTCTGGCGCTGGCAGTATTGATGTGGTTGGCCCTCTTGCAAATAGTATGATTGTTACCCTTTCTGCCAGTGCGATTAGCCTAGCATTGGGCACTTTGGCCGCATATGGCCTGTCTCGATTTCGCTATAAAGCGGGACCAATTACCAATACAGACCTAACGTTTTTCTTTATTTCTCAACGCATCATGCCCCCTGTGGTTTTAGCTATTCCATTTTTTCTTATGCTTGGCTATTTTGGTTTGCTGGATACTATTTTTGGATTGGTCATAGTTTACGTTGCTCTGTTACTGCCAATTGCAGTCTGGGTCATGGTTGATTTTTTCAATAATATTCCGCGGGAACTGGATGAAACCGCCATGATTGACGGCTGTACGCCTCTTGAGGTCTTCTGGCGCGTTATACTTCCAAACTCCTTACCCGGGCTGGTGGTTGCAGGCATTTTCTGTGTTGTTTTCGGGTGGAACGATTTTTTCTTTGCCTTCACCCTGACCTTTACGAATACCCAATTATTACCTGTGGCGATTGTATCGCTCAATTCATCTGTAACACCGTGGTGGAGCCTTTCTGCATCTGCATTGATTTCAGTCTCACCGCTGATCATCGTGGCATTCCTAGTTGAGCGGTACCTTGAAAAAGGCAATATTTCAGTAGCGAGTAAATAGGAAATACCATGGGGTACGAAATTCAAAAATTAGATGTGCACGTAAATTAAGAAGCACATCTTATCGATATAAACCTAGATCTACCCAGTTCTGGTGTGGTGACAATAATCGGTCGAACCCTGTCAGGGAAGACGACGCTACTAAAAGTACTTGCGGGTTTGCAAGAGGTTAGCTCTGGTTCATTTGAAAAAAATGGCAATGATCTGCTAAGTGTGCCTGCGTGGGAGAGGCGTGTTGGAATGGTATACTAGCAATTCGTAAATTACCCCCATCTTAGCGTGCGCGAGAATATTGTGTTTCCTTTGCATCGAGCAAAACTCAGTGCTGATGTAATCAGTAAAAAGTTGAATTATGTATCGCAATTATTGGGTCTAGAAGAATATCTTGAACGCAACCCCAGCGAATTGTCTGGGGGGCAGCAGCAACGTGTTGCGCTTGCACGTTCACTGGTCAAAGATACGGACCTACTGTTGCTAGATGAGCCTTTGGTTAATCTAGATTATAAGTTGCGCGAGCAATTGCGCGAAGAATTCCGCCGGTTATTTAAGGATAGTACGGAGCGATTGGTAGTATACGCCACAACGGAACCTGCTGAGGCGATGATTTTGCAAGGACAAGTCGTCGTTTTACACGAGGGGCGTGTTGTTCAAGTTGGAGATTGTCCTGATGTGTTTCACTATCCTGCCAATACAATTTCAGCGCAGGTTTTTAACGATCCACCAATGAACCTTGTAGATGGAAAAATCGAGAATGGCCGCATTTATATTGCCGAGTCATTTTATGTGGATATTCCAGAACATTTGAAAAACCTTGAATCTAGGAAATATGTTTTTGGTATCCGGGCCATGGATATGGCTCTGGGAAACCAGGGAGTTACTGCACCTATAATATTGTCGGAAGTCAACGGATCCAGCACTGTTTTGCATCTGGATTTGTCTGGCCGGTCTCTCGTTTTAGAAACTGAGGGTGTCCACCATTTTGACGAGGCTGAAGAGGCGCAATTCTCGATTGATATATCTCGACTGTACGTTTTTAGCGATGTTGATGGCGATCTTGTCGTTGCTCCGTCTAGAAAAAGTGTACTGGG
Source organism: Alphaproteobacteria bacterium (assembly GCA_024279675.1). Taxonomy (GTDB): domain Bacteria; phylum Pseudomonadota; class Alphaproteobacteria; order Rhizobiales; family Devosiaceae; genus DROE01. The sequence goes on along the minus strand of JAJRRG010000170.1, from coordinate 8,258 downwards.
TGAAAAGGGTGAGAAAAATGGCCAAGATTGAACTTAAGGGCGTAGGACATGCCTATAACAGCATAAATGGGGAACCCAATTACGCGTTGCATCCATTGGATTTAACGTGGAAGGACGGGGGAACTTACGCGCTTTTGGGGCCTTCTGGTTGCGGTAAAAGTACGATGCTTAATATCGTATCTGGCATTTTAACGCCCAGTAAAGGACAGATTTTGGTCGACGGCCGTGACGTTACCCAACTTGGAATAACGAAACGCAACATTGCACAGGTTTTCCAGTTCCCCGTCGTTTACCCAGCAAAAACTGTATATGAGAATTTGGCTTTTCCGCTTCGTTGCGCAGGCATGGAACGTTCAAAAATTGATAAAAGAGTAATTGAAGTCGCAGAACTGTTGAATTTAGATGGTATTTTGCAGAGTCGGGCTCGGCGTTTAACGCCTGATCTTAAACAATTAATTTCCCTCGGACGTGGCCTAGTGCGCGACGATGTTGCAGTCATTCTCATGGATGAGCCGTTAACTGTCATCGATCCACAATTGAAGTTTTCTCTGCGGCGTAAGTTGCGTGATATCAGTGCGCGCCATGGCCATACCCTTGTTTATGTTACACATGATCAAAATGAAGCAATGACCTTAGCTGAGCAGGTGGTTGTTATGGACAATGGCCGCGTTGTTCAAATGGGGACACCCCAAGAACTTTTTGAAGATCCAATGCATGAGCATGTTGGGTATTTTATTGGGTCACCATCCATGAACTTTTTGAATGGAAAAGTAACAGGAGGAGTTGTTTCTGTTATGGATTTGCCGGTCGGATCACTCAAGCAAGCTGGGATTGCAGATGGTGAGGGCATTAAAGTTGGTATTAGACCTGAGTTTGTCCATATCCAGAAGAGCGAAACCAAGGCCTCTTGCTTCGCAAAGGTGGTGGACGTTCAGGACCTAGGAAACAATGCGATCGTCAGCGTCAAGCTTGTTGATGAAACCAACATAAAACTAAAATTACGCGAAAATGCACCGAGTATCGGGAGTACTTGTTTTATTGGTTTTGAGCCCCCAATGGTTCGCTATTTTGTAGATGGAGTTGCAGTGCAGTAGACCGATAGCGTGCAGCGGAACTCAGGCTAGGAAATTTTAAGTGTTGCCAAGAAACTTTGTGTTTGGACACGGGGAAATACTAATGATCCAACAAATGTGAATTTAACGCGTCAAAGTCAAGAAATTAAATCTGAAATGCTGAAAAATTCAATGTTTTAGCCATTTTGAATATTAGCTTTTGATCAACGTGTCCAAATGGAAGGTAAATCGATTTTGAACTTTAGCACTGAATATCCAGGGAAATGCCAACACCAAATTCTTCTCTCTCCCAATCAGCTTCAACTAATTTTTGTTGATTTTCAATCCTCATTTGAGAAGTGCTATGATTCCAAGGATTTGTCAGGTGTGCTGAAAATAGTTGCTAAGCTTGCTGCCTCAGCTCAAACAAATGAAATTCCAATTTTAACGTGCTCAATTGAAAGCAACCGCATTAATTCGGGGATATATAAGCAACTCGATCAAATAGTGTCATCGTCCAATAGATTTGATCGGATTGGTGCGAATCCATGGAGCGCCCCTTCTTTTGTGGATACGATTAACGTTAACAATCGACCGCGCTTACTGCTTGCTGGGTTATCAATTGAAACATCGTTATCTTATCTTTCCCTTTGCGCTCTCGAAAATGGCTTCGACGCTCATGTTATAAAAGATGCTTGCTTAGGGCATTCAAATATTGGGATTGATGCAGCGTTCGAGCGTTTAAAACAAGCCGGAGTTGTTATGGTTTCTTGGCGACAAGTTTTAATGGAGTGGAACCAAGGCGGTGTTGAATTAAGTCAACTCCGACGTATTATGAAGCCAGTTTAAAACACTTATAGCACAAAGAATATTTGATGGGCGGTTACCGACTTAGGAATTGGTGACACCCGCCCAGCTCAAGTGCCGGTCGCCGGGCTGTCGTGAATTGAACCCGCGATGGAGCGGTTTCAGCCAGTTGGCGTCCATCCCTGGTGCTTGCCCGAAGCGTTGCTTCGGGAGAGTGACACTCGCAAGTGAGCGACTTTGTTTGAGGTGCATTTCCCCTGTCGGTTGGGGCGCGGTTGACCCTTTTAGCCCCGAGCGGTCACCGCGCAACGGTTTTGGCTTTTTATTCGTTTAGGTCGTTTTAAGTCTCCTACCAAAACCATTGCGCGCCGCCCTGAAAGCTCGGGGCTGACAGGTCTTTTCACCGCCCCCCACCCTCGGGGGCAATGCGGCGAGAAGGAGAATTTGAGATGAGTGCACAGGAACAACAGGCAACAAAATATTTAGAATGCTATGGGCCAAGAATTTATGTGGCATGTTTGGCGGCGTATAATAACGGGCAATTGCATGGGCGTTGGATTAAGGCCGATCAGGACGTTGAGCCTATTCAATCAGAGATTGCCGATATGCTGGCAATTTCACCCATTCCCCATGCAGAAGAATATGCCATCCACGACTTTGAGGCTTTGAAGGGGCGGAGATTGGTGAATACACCAGCATCAAAACCGTTGCCAAGATTGCTGAGTTTATTGGCGAACATGGGGAACTAGGCGGCAGGTTACTTAGCCATTTTGCGAATGGTTTGGAAGACGCAAAATCGGCTTTTGAAAACTATGCCGGTGAACATAAAAGCCTTGCTGATTTCGCACAGGAACTAACCGAGCAGACAACAGAAATTCCACAATCCCTTGCCTACTATATCAACTATGACTCCATGGGCCGAGATATGAAATTGGGCGGTGATGTGTTCACCATCGAACTTGGCTTTGGAACCTTGCACGTCTTTTGGTCACGGTGAGTACCATGGGCAAAAGACAAACCGGCAAGCCGAACAAAACCAGTATTTGGAATTCGGAGGTCATTGCATCGGGCATCCAATATTTGATGCCGGACGTTGCACCAATTACCCCGAATGACCGCATGGCGCAGAAATGCGCCGCGCCATTGGTTGCGAATTGTGAACAACACCCGTGTGACGTCGGCTTGTTTAACACCATTCAGCGCAACCAGATCGACTTGCTCGATTACCTGCGTGCCGCGCCCAATCCAAAAATTTCCCAACTAGACCCAACCAAAACCCAACAGGAGTAAAAGCAATGCAGTTGCAACATATCCCATTAGACCAATTGAAGATCTCACCCCTCAATATGCGCCATGGACGCAAGAACCCCGATATATCGGATATTCTGCCCTCTATCCGAGCGCGGGGTATTCAACAGCTCTTGAGGCTTTGACCTGCTATTCGAAAGTTAGATTCTGAACGTGCAATGATATCCTCTAAACTTGCCCCCCTTTCCTTTAATGCCTTGTCAAACAATGGTTTAAAGGTTGTGCGCATGTCGTGAATACGGTCGGTGACGGGGCCTCGACTGCGATTGTCCGGATGAGCTACAAAATCTGCAATTTCTTTGAAACTGGTGCGACCAAATGACTTTGACCGTTTTCCTGCGTGCAGTCTCGCAATGTCATCAATCTGAAAATCGCCACTCATCAGACGTTGAAGGCGGGCCTTTAGATTTTTGTCATGAAGATTGGCGCTTTTGCTCATGGCTACCTTAATATATAAACTTTCGTACTACATTCTTGCAATTTCGCATCGTACGATATCGCCTATTCTTTCTCAGATCAAAATTATTGCAATTTTTGCCGGAATCCTGGTCGTAATATTTGGCGCAAATATGGTTGAAAATTATCTTGATGCCCCCCAGCATTTTAAGTTAAGCCAATTATGGACATGGTGGTCAGTTGTGAGGCGTAAGAATAAGAAAGGTGCAGTGAATTATCCGCTGCATTGAGTCTCAAATTTCATTTTGTTGCCGCCGAAATTCTTTCAGCAATCCGATCTGCAGCTTCTTTAATAGGACTGTTCGCAAGGTGAGCATATCGCGCGGTTGTCTGCACTTTGGTATGCCCTAATAGTTTTCCAATCATTGGCAAACCTTCGCCAACTGCCAATCCACCGCTCGCAAATGAGTGTCGAAGATCGTGTAATCTAACGCCATCTAATTTTGCCATTTTTCGAATACGCCGCCATGGGCGTTGGAGGTCGGTTAAATGCGCTCCAATGTTTTTGCCAACTATTACAAAATCATTGTCAGCAAACCTTTTCACAGATTCAAATTGTCTGATTGCGGCATCGCCCAGATAAACTGTTTTTGCACCAGTTTTCGAATCCGGTAAGTGCAACTCTTTGTTGGCAAGGTCAACTTGAGCCCATTGAAGCGTGACAATTTCGTTCAGCCGGCAACCCGTGAACATGAGCAACCAAATTGCATGAATAGGGGCAGGTGCTTCCAATTTGTATTCGAGTGCGTTTCTTAGCGCCTGGCCAAGTCGCTGATATTCCTCTTCAGACAGAAACCGTTCTCTTTTGGATTCTTTATACTTTGCCACATGTCGACACGGGTTGGACCCGTCGGTGCGTAGTCCCCAAATTTCTGCGAGATTGAACATCTTGGACAGGACGCCTAAGGTTCTGTTTGCTTGGTAGGGCTTGTCTCTAAGGTTGTGATGGAGTTTTGCAATTTCTGGGCGCTCAATATCGATAATTTTGCGTGTTCCAATTTTGGGATTGATAAACAGCTCAACGGATCGGCGATATTCCTTTGCGGTAGAAATTTTGCAATGGGCAGGAACATACTCTTCTAGAAAACGTTCGCCCAGTTCTTTTATGGTAGGCGATTTCCGAGTTCTTGATAGCTCTGAGGATGGGTCAATGCCAGCGCCGGCTTCAGCAATAATACCCCGGGCTTTAACTCTGGCTTGCTCAGCAGTTGTTGATCCATGGGTTCCAATTGTCATTTTTATTTGTCTGCCGCGACAACGGCATTTGACAATATATGACTTCCGTCCGCTTGGGCGGATACGAAGTCCAAATCCTTGCAATGCATCATCCCAATGAACGGCTTCAACTTCATTTGCATGTATGGAATCGACAAAACGTTTATTGAGTTTTGGCATTCTCGCACTCCAGTTCAATTTATCTGGTAGTTGATTTTGGGTACCACATGGGTACCAGATTAACGCAAATTCGCGCTAACACCTGCCAAGTATATCAAATGGGCACTTGTAATATAACCCTTGTTATTCAACGCTTTATAAAGAATTACCTAGGTCAATCCAGTCTCAGGAAAAGACTCAAAATCTATCTCATAACCTGAAGGTCGTAGGTTCAAATCCTACCCCCGCAACCAAAAAATACTCATTAAATCAATGTATTCCGAAGTTGTTTGTGCAGCGGAAATTGCTTTAGATTCCTGCCCGGGTACCAAGTTTTGCATAATTTATATGTGCGAACTAAGTCACTGCATTCTAATGGAAGTCACGAATATACTGTTGCAAGCGACATGATTTAGGCGGTATTGAAAATTGTGTTTTCCTGAATTGACGTTTGGCTGGGTCAGTTTTTGCCAAATTATCTACATTACAAAATAGTGCGTGTGATATGCGGCAAACGTGAAATAAGGCAGGCGCAAAAAGGGATAATCTTCCTAGTGTTCTACATTCTTGAATGCCACATCCATACGGCAGGACGATGAATTATTAGCTAGAATCGGTTCCAAATTGCATCAATGTTGCGTTTTTTGGTTTTGATAACCCCTCAACCCAATATCGACCCCTATAAATAACAGTTAATTATCAATTAGTTATATTCATTGCTGTCCTTTTGTAAAGCGCACGGCTAATCGTCCTACCCGAATTATCCCTCCCACCCACACTGATGCTAACTCATCAAGCCATATACCCGGTGCATAGTGATGGCTCGGATAACGGGAGGAAAAAATGAAAATTCTTAAACGCGTTTCGCGTAATATTCGCAACTTAACTTGACTGGCTCTTGCCAGCACGGCGCTTGTGTCATTTGGTTCTAGCGCCTCTGCGCAAGAGGGCTATGAAGTGGCATATCTTTCAGCAAGCTCAGCAAATACATGGCTCAGCGCTTCAATGGCAGAGATGCAAAAGATAGCTGATGCCAATGGCATAAAAATTACAGAATTTGATGCACAATTTGATCCGGGCTTGCAAACCTCACAATTCCAAGATGCAATTGCGTCGGGTAAATATGATGGCATTGTTTTGGTTTCAATCAATGGTCCGGGCGCAATCCCTGATGTGGAATTGGCAATCAGCGAGGGCATAGAAGTTGTTATCCTCAATCAGGTTGTCGGCACGGATCTTAAAACCTCTGACCCTCAAGTTGAGGGCGTTGCAGCGTCGGTTATGGCTGCCCCTTACCGTTCAGGTGTACGGTTTGGTGAGCTGACCATTCAGGCGTGTGAAGGCATTAATCCATGTGAAGTTGTCTTTATTTATGGCATCAAAGGCATCCCCCTTGATGATGCCATTCGATTGGGCTTTGATGATACTATCGCAGGTCATGCTTCGATTGCAGTGGTTGCTGAAGGTGAAGGAAAATATCTTGGGCCAGATGGTGGCATTGCCGCGACGCAAGATATGTTGCAAATCAATGACAGTTTTCATGTCATGGTCGGTGCTGACCAATCCATGCAAGGTGCAGCAATTGTACTCGCAGATGAAGGCATGACCGGTCAGGTAAAACTTATTGGTCTGGGCGGCTCAGAAGCTGCGCTTGCTGGTATTGCCGATGGAAGTTGGTTTGGTGGCGTTTTTGGCGCGCCGGCTGATGAGGGCAAATTTGCGATGGAAGCAATGCTGGACGCCCTAGCCAACAAAAACCATCAGGGCGGCATTGATCCTTTGGCTTCAGCGCCAGGTGGGGGTTTAATTACCGCTGAAAATGTAGGCGAGTTTACCGCACAATGGGGCGGATAAATGCCACAAACTGTGCGAGAAATTGCACCAATGCTAACCCTATCAAGGGTTAGCAAGCGCTTCGGCGCAACGCAGGCACTTTCTCAGATTGATGTGGAATTTCAGGCTGGGAAAGTTCATGCGCTGATCGGTGAAAACGGGGCGGGGAAGTCCACCCTTGGAAAAATTGTTCTGGGTGTACATCAGCCTGACCAAGGGCAGATATTTGTCGATGCCAAGCCTGTTTCCATAACGTCCCCAGCCAATGGTGGGAAATTGGGACTGGTTGGCATTTCTCAAGAGCTTTCTCTTTTACCTGAGCGTTCGGTGGTTGATAATATCGCCTTGGGGCGAGAAAAAACCAACGGTCCATTTATTGATACCAAAAAAACCCGAGAGCAGGTTTTGCAAGTTATGCACCAATTTAATATGCAGCTTGATCCCGATATTTTAGTGGGTGCATTACCCGTGGCTGAACAGCAAAAGGTTGAAATATTGCGAGCCTTAAGTCGGGACGCAAAACTAATAGTTTTTGATGAGCCAACAGCACGCTTGGCTACCCATGAGGCCAAGCAGCTGTTGGAACTCATAACTTCGTTGGCTAAAAGCGGAAAAGCGGTCATTTATGTATCTCATTTTCTTGAAGAAGTTCTCGAGATTTCCGACACAATTACGGTGTTACGCAATGGTGAACATGTGCGTACAGGCCCCGCCAATGATGAGACACGGGAGAGCCTGATTGTTGCCATGACGGGGCAGGATTTGCAGCACCAATATCCACAACTTCCCCCATTGAAAATTGCGGAAGCGCCAATATTGAAGGTCAAAGAGCTTAGTCGAAGGAATGAATTTGAGGATGTTAGTTTTGAATTACATCCGGGTGAAATTGTCGGGTTGGCAGGCCTGGTCGGCGCGGGTCGAAGTGAGTTGGCTCACGCCATTTTTGGAAGCACAATTCCAGATAAGGGGCGGGTTGAGTTTCTGGGTGAAGATTTAACGCAATCCAATATCGAGCATTCAATCAAATGCGGAATGGCGCTTATCCCGGAGGCGCGACGCACACAGGGCCTGATAATTGGTCGCTCAATTTTGGAAAATACGTCCTTGCCCTATCTGAAACGATTTTCAAATTGGTTGGGATTGAACAAAACTCAAGAATTGGATGAAGTGGGTAAAGCTTGTTCAGATATGCAAGTGAAGCATGCTGGGCTGCAAATGGATATTGATGCTCTGTCTGGGGGCAATCAACAAAAAATTCTATTCGCCCGTGCCGCTATGGGCACGCCCCAAATGCTCATTGCGGATGAGCCAACACGGGGCGTTGATGTTGGCGCAAAACGTGGCATTTACGATCTTATTGTTGAAATGGCATCCAAGGGTGAAGCGGTCCTGCTCATTTCCTCTGAAATTGAAGAAATATTGGGGATG
>JAJRRG010000169.1 GCA_024279675.1 Alphaproteobacteria bacterium | reverse complement strand
GTGGCTTTGAGTGCCAATTGCTGGAACCCGCCCATTGTCTCAGGCGCACCATCACCCAGTACACTCATTTGAGTCTTGACCAATGTGAGGAATTCAAACCAGTTTTTCTTGGGCATCATGACGTTCTTTCATTTATGAAAATTTACGTCACAACGCTAGCCCACACCAGCGACATCAACCATGATCGAAGTCAATCGTTGTTCAAAACAACTGCAATATTCAAAACAAACAAACGACCCGCCAAACGCCGCCCACTAGACCCGGCGTTCAACCATCATCTTTTTAATCTCAGCAATAGCCTTGGCAGGATTTAAGCCCTTGGGACAAGTGTTTGAACAATTCATAATCGTATGACACCGATATAACCTGAAAGGATCCTCCAGATTATCCAAGCGTTCGCCGGTGGCCTCATCCCGGCTGTCAATCAACCAACGATAGGCCTGCAGCAACACGGCGGGCCCCAGATATCGATCCCCATTCCACCAATAGGAGGGACAGGATGTGGAACAGCATGCACAAAGAATACACTCATATAGTCCATCAAGTTTTGCCCTGTCCGAGTGGGATTGCGGCCATTCCGTGCCCGGCTCCGGCGTAGTGGTTTTAAGCCATGGTTCGATGGAACGATGTTGCGCATAAAAATTATCAAGGTCAGGTACCAAATCCTTGACCACCGGCAAATGGGGAAGTGGGTAGACTTTGACCGAACCTGAAACCTCATCCGCACTCTTGGTACATGCCAGCGTGTTAAGCCCGTCAATATTCATGGCGCAGGAGCCACAAACCCCCTCGCGACATGACCGGCGCAAAGTGAGTGTGGGGTCAATTTTGTTTTTGATCCACAACAGGCCATCAAGCACCATCGGCCCGCAATCATCCCGATCCACATAAAATGTATCGATGCGCGGATTATCTGAACTATCAGGATTATAGCGATAGACCTGATATTCCTGCACATTTGCACTCTCAGGCTTGTCCCAGATTTTACCCTTGGTGGGTTGCGAGTTTTTCGGAAGTTTTAGTTCAACCATTGGATCAATTCTGCCTGTGCTTTTACATCTGTTCGCATCGTCAAAATAACTGGAGCTAAGCCCCACAGGGATCAAACCCCATAATCTACGCGCGCCCTAATAGACGCGTTTTTTGGGTGCAATTCGTTTTTCGTCCATACCATCGCTGATCAGCTTCGTATGCACGGGGCGATAATCAAGGGCCACATCCCCCGCTTCATTGATTGTCGCCAGCGTGTGCTTGCGCCACTCTTTGTCATCCCTGTCCGCAAAATCTTCGCGGGCATGGGCGCCACGGCTTTCATGGCGCGCCTCAGCGCCAACCACGGTCACCAATGCATTGGCCATCAGATTATCCAGTTCCAGCGCTTCCACCAAATCTGAGTTCCAGATCATCGAGCGATCAGTCACTTTAATTTCAGATAGATCATCCCAGATTTCGCCCATGCGTTTGACGCCCTGTTGCAAGGTCTCCGCAGTACGGAAAACCGCAGCATCCTCCTGCATAACAATTTGCATGCGATCGCGCAGTTCTGCGGTTGAATGTTTTCCATCCGCATAACGCATCTTGTCAAAACGCGTGAGGACTTTTTCAAAGGCTGCTTCGTTAATTTCAGGTGCCGATGTTGCAGGGTCAATAACTTTCCCCGCCTTGATCGCCGCGGCCCGGCCAAACACCACCAGATCAATCAATGAGTTTGAACCCAAACGATTGGCCCCGTGTACGGATGCGCAACCCGCCTCCCCCACAGCCATCAGGCCCGGCACAATCGCATCAGGATTATCCTTGGTCGGGCGCAATGCCTCCCCGTGATAATTGGTTGGAATACCCCCCATATTATAATGGGCCGTCGGGATAACAGGAATAGGCTCTTTTGTTAGATCAACCCCAGCAAAAATTTTGGCACTTTCAGAAATTCCCGGAAGCCTTTCGGCCAAAACCTCCGGATCAAGATGGTCAAGATTGAGATGAATATGATCTTTCTTGGGGCCAACACCACGCCCTTCGCGAATTTCAAGCGTCATACAACGGCTCACCACATCGCGAGATGCTAAATCCTTGGCATTGGGGGCATAGCGCTCCATAAAACGCTCCCCTTCGGAGTTGGTCAAATAGCCCCCCTCACCGCGTGCGCCTTCAGTAATGAGCACCCCGGCCCCATAAACCCCGGTGGGGTGAAACTGTACAAATTCCATGTCCTGCAAAGGCAGACCCGCACGGGCCACCATCCCATTGCCGTCCCCAGTACAGGTGTGGGCAGAGGTCGCGCTAAAATAAGTGCGCCCATATCCACCGGTCGCCAGAACTACGGTTTTGGCCCGGAACCGATGGATGGTGCCATCGTCCAGTTTCCAAGCGACAATTCCCTCACAAACCCCATCGTCGCTCATCAACAAATCAATGGCAAAATACTCAATGAAAAATTCGGCATTGTGGCGCAAGGATTGCCCATAAAGCGTGTGCAATATGGCATGTCCCGTCCGGTCAGCCGCCGCACACGTGCGCTGTACGGGCGGCCCGTCCCCATAATTTTGCATATGCCCACCAAAGGGACGCTGATAAATCTTGCCCTCTTCCGTGCGCGAAAAGGGCACCCCGTAATGCTCAAGTTCATACACAGCTTCTGGTGCTTCTCGCGCCAGATATTCCATGGCATCATTGTCCCCCAGCCAATCCGAGCCCTTGATTGTGTCATACATATGCCACTGCCAGCTATCTTCCCCCATATTGGACAGGGAAGCCGCAATACCCCCTTGGGCGGCAACGGTGTGCGAGCGGGTTGGAAAAACTTTGGTTATGCAGGCGGTTTTTAGGCCTTGCTCGGCCATGCCCAATGTTGCCCGGAGCCCGGCACCCCCGGCCCCCACAACCACCACGTCAAATTCATGATCAATAATCTTATAATTCTCTGAAACCGACATCGCCTAAACCCCAAAACTCAATTTTAATACCGCCACGAGGGTTAAACCCGCCAACGCCAACGCAAAGAAATTGTTCGCAATTATCAATACAATTTTTAAGCCTTCCGCATGGATATAATCTTCAATGACCACCGCCATACCCAACGCCATATGCCAAAAAACCGACACAATGGTCAGCGCCAACAGCCCGGCAACAAGCGGATTGGAAATCAGATCAATCATTTCAGCACGCTCGGCCCCGGCCAGTTTTGTAACCAGCCAAACCAGAAATAATGTCAACGGCACATTTGCCAGTGCCGTTAGCCTTTGACGCCAAAAATGAGTCGTACCCTCACCCGTGGCGCCCTTGCCTGTAATTTTTGCATACGGTGTTTGTAAGCCCATTTTTATCCCCTTACATCCACACCCAAAAGGTCCAGATCAAAACCGTTAAAATTAACCCGCCGATCACATTGACCCACGAAAGCATAACCCGCGTTTCAGGCTCAAGGCCGTT
>JAJRRG010000168.1 GCA_024279675.1 Alphaproteobacteria bacterium | reverse complement strand
GGCGATAAGTACCCACCAGTAAAGATCCATAATCATTAATATTATTTCGAGCACAACGCGCATGGTATTTTCCTTAAGTTCAGGGTCAGGACCCTAGATATTTACTATCTAGCCATTCAATCATCATGGGGCAAGGGGGATGCGCAAGTGTACCAAGATAATGTAAATGGCAAAAAGGACTGCCTTGGAAATAAACTCAAGGCAGTCCTTTTCATATCTTGCCTGAGCATACGCAAAACAAAAAGTTCAGACATTGTGAGAGTTGCATGGATTGTGCCAACTTATTTCCCTAGGGAAAAACTATATATGGTAGGGTGGATGTACGTTTCTGCTATATGGAGAGTGTGCCATGTGTTTCAGATGCGAAGTGCTTTGCAGGATGCGAGGGGTTTTGCAAATTGCAAAACCGTATGGTTATTTGCTTTAGCCTTCGTCAGCTCCTACTGAGTACTTTTTGAACAGGCTTAAAGTCCTAGTTCAGGGTGCGGCGGGATATTTGAGCACGTAGACTGGTGCGGTCTCTGGCTGAAACGCCAATAAGCTCCGCAACGCGCCAGACCATATTGTCCTCAAGCTCGTGGTTTTTCCCGTCCGCGAAAACCGTTTCCCACATCATGGCAATAATCTTAATGCGCTGGTCCATTTCAAGGCGGGTAATGAGGGAGGTAAATTGATAGAAATCTACAGCCTCCTTGTCCTTTTCGTGGGCAGTTTTGATCAAATCCTCAACTTGCTGTGTATCAAGGGAAAAATGTTCTTGCAGGACATTGGTGACAATTTTTCGTTCCTCAGGGCTGGTTTCCCCATCAATATCAATAAGATGAACCAGAAGAGCCGCCACAGCGACTTCCGGGTTCATGGGGGCGTCCAATTCTGTTTTTTTGTCAGAAAACAGTTTTGCAATGGCTTTAAACATCGGTTTTTCCTTTTAATCAGTCATATGGCGGGCATCGCGTAGGTCACAAAGCTTTTGTGCTCAGTTTTGAATATATCAGCTTTTAAAGCGCTTTAAAAATAATCTTAATCACTATTTTACTCAATGTGTGCTCAAATCATGTTCTCTTTTCAAGTAAAATGCGATTAAAATGTTTCATTCTGCACGTTCAAAAATGCCAGCTATCGATTATGTGTCAATTGTTAGTTCCCTATATCGGGATCGGCTGGCTTTGACTATCGGCACGCTTGTATCGGCGGGGGTGGCGATTGTTGCCGGCGTCGAATCAGGGGCGTGGATACATTATCTTTTTTCTGGCTTGTTTTTGCTACTCGCCATTTACCGATATCAGCAATCGATTGCGTTTGAGGCGGTAAAACTAGAGCTGGAAGATGCACAAACGGCGGAATATTGGGAATTTCAGGCGCTCCTTTCAGGGTCAATGGCGGCAGTAATTTTTGGTGCTTGGTGCTTTATTTCTGTCGTTTTTGTAAAAACCGAATTCTCTATCCTGCTAAGTTTGACCACTTCAATTGCTGCAATGGTTGGGTTGGTTGCCAGAAATTATGGTCTGGACAGACTTATCACTTTGCAATTGTTGTTGGTGGGTACGCCAATTTGTTTGGGGTTGGTCATTGATGGAAATATTTACCACATGTTTTTGGCGGCAATGTTTACGCCCGTATTTTACAGTTTCAGGGCGTTGGCCAGTGATGTGCGTAATGTTTTATTATCTGCGGTGAGAGATCGCGTTGAAGTTTCACGATTAGCTGGGGAACTTGATACTGCGCTTTCAACCATGTCCCATGGCTTGGTGATGCTGGATGAAAATCTAGTTGTTCTTGTGGCAAATGTGCAAATGAAAGAAATGCTCTGGGGTGAGCAAGATTATAGTTGTGTGGGCAAGAGTCTTTCGTCTTTCATCGAATTGGCCATTTCGACCGGTGTTTTGACACAATTATCCGGGCAGCGGCTGGCATCTGCATTGGGCAATGTGGGTCAAAGTAAACTGATTTTGCAGTTTCTTGATGGACGACATTGTGAAGTTTCGATTAACCGTCGTGAAAGTCAAACGGTTTTGGTCTTTCAGGATATTACCGAGCGTATGCAGGCCGAAAGCCGGATAAAATTTATGGCGCGGTATGACCCTGATACTAATTTACCCAATCGTGCCTATTTCAGCGAGCAGATTTCTGCAAAGATACGCAATTTGAATGGTGAAGGCGTTGAAAAAGATCTTGCGTTCCTTAGTCTGGATATCGACGATTTCAAGTATATTAATGATACGTTTGGGCACCCCACAGGGGATCGTGTGTTGGCATTGGTTGCGCGTCGAATGCGCCAGGCCCTAGATTCTAATGTGTTGGTTGGGCGATTTGGTGGTGATGAATTTGCCGCATTTTTTGAACATGATGTCAATCAAGAGGAATTGGTACGCAAGATTGAAGGATTATTTGTGTCCTTATCTGAGCCATTTGAACTGGATGGGCAGGGGTTTTCAATCCGTGCGAGTGCCGGCCTTGTGGTGAGTGATTGCCAAAACAGCAGCCTTGAAGAATTACTGAAAAGATCAGATTTGGCCCTGTATTCGGCAAAGGTAAACCACAAGGGTTCCCTGTCGGTTTTCAACGATGAAATGTATGAAGCCTACCAGGATAAAATGCAGCTGAAGGATGCATTGCGCGACGCTTTAACGCAGGGTAATTTGATGCTGTTCTATCAGCCTGTGGTAGATATCAAGTCGGGCAAAGTTGTCGGATGTGAGGCCTTGGCACGTTGGCATCATGAGGAACTGGGCATTATACCCCCTTATATATTTATTCCTATTGCTGAGGAAATGGGCGTCATTTCTGAAATTACAGAATGGGCATTGAATACGGCGACTAAAGAATGCGCGACTTGGCCTAGTGGGGTTGGGGTTGCTGTGAATATTTCTGCCTGGGATTTCAAGGGCGATAATGTGCAACGAATGGTATATACTGCTTTGGCGGAATCCGGTCTGGAAGCGCATCGGCTGGAGATTGAAGTAACAGAATCTGTTCTGGTTCAGGAATTGGAAGTTGCCTCAACGGTATTAGGTGAAATTTCATGCCAGGGTATTGGTATTGCCTTGGATGATTTTGGAACAGGATATTCGTCGCTTTCATACTTGCATGATTTGCCGTTCTCTAAGTTAAAAATAGACCGCTCATTTACCCAAAACATTACGACGGATCCCAAAGTTAAAAAACTCATGCGTAACATCGCCACTCTTGGGCAGGACTTGAACATGATGGTTACAGTGGAAGGTGTTGAAACCCAAGATCAGTATGACGTTGTCGCGGAGATGGGGCTGATCAATTATGTTCAGGGTTATATTTTTGGCACACCTGTTCCCCAGAGTGAGATTGCTAATCTGATATATACCCTTTCAGGGCGCGCTGAAACGGGTTCGGTGGCTGAGCTCATATCGAAATCTACAGCGTGATATATGGCCCGGGTTCTTTTAATTTGATCGAAGCGTAGAAACTGATTTTCATTAAATTGCTATCGTTAAGTATGTTTACACTTGGTTAACCAACGAGCATTCCCGGTTGGTTAATAGTTTTCTATGGTGGGGCGTATTTCGATTCATGACTTTGGAAATTTGGGCAATTAAGCGGGGGTGATTTTTGGCAGATTCAACGAAAAAAACCTCGCGTTACGTGATGAATTTACTCGATATTTTAGACACAGTGAGCTATCGACGTGTGCCATTTAGTGCACAGTTTGATCCGGTTTATCGACTGCGTTATGAGGCTTATCGTCGGGAAAAATATATTGCACCCAATTCAGAAAAAGTGGTGTTTGATGACGATGATCTGGCCAGCAATGCCTATTGTTACGGGATTTATATCGATGAAAAACTGGTGAGTTCCATCCGGTTTCACCATGTTACACCGACACAAAAAACTTCTCCCAGCAGTGTCGTTTTTCCTGAAACGCTGAAAGCAATGCTGGATGAGGGGCATAGTTATATTGATCCAAGCCGATTTACCTCAGATTATGACGCTAGTTTGGCTTTCCCCGCTCTGCCCATTCTTACCTTGAGAATTGTGGCGATGGCATCGGTACATTTTGAGGTTGATAATTGTATATCGTCAGTTCGTAAGGAACATGCGGCGTTTTATAAACGGATGTTTGGCTCCGAGAGGTTGCCCGGTGTTGGTTATTATCCGGGTTTTTCTTTTCCCATGCATCTTTACTCAATTGAAGTAAATGCCCTAAGGCAACGTATCGCACGCCGGTTCCCGTTTTTACTTTCCACTCGGGCTGAACGGGAGAGCCTTTTTGGGAAAGAGGGGGGTGCTGGAACGCCTTTGCTTCCCTTAAGTGCGCGCCAGGCCATGATCGAAGAGCTGGAGTAGGGTTTACTAGGCCCTAACCCTCGTTGCGTTGTGATAGGAGGTATGTTGGTGGGCATAATAGTGACCATCAGGGGATCTAAATTCTGGCAGAATTAATGCTCCACCATGCCACGAGTAAAATGAGCGCGGCCCCAATTAGCGTTATCCGGTTGGGGATATTAGAAAATAGTAGAATATCCAAGAGTATGGCCCATGCCATGCCAGAAAATTCTACGGGTGCCAGTGAAGACAATCGACTGCGCGCTGTGGCATGAATGGAAATTGCATGCCCTGCACCCCCCAATAGACCACTTGAAATCAACAATCCCCATATTTGTGGACTCGGGTTAATCCAACCAAATGGCAATGTGAGAAGACCAGCAATTGCCCCGGTTAACGCGAAATAGAATGCGATGCTTTCTGGAGTTTCAGTTGCGGTCATTTTCTTAACGTGTACTTTGACGAATACCATTGTCAGTGTGTATCCAAGGCCCGCCAAGATGCCCCAAAGCATCATGTTAGGTACAATGCCAGATTTGGAATTTGGTAGAAGTATCAAACTCGCTGCAAAAAATGCACCAATAGTTGCCAAGAGAGTTGTAGGGCGTAATTTTTCGCCCAAAGTCATTGTGGCGACGGGCACTATCAAAACAGGTATCAAATATACAAAAAATGTTGCCATCGTCACTGAGAGGTATGCAAGTGATAGAAAAGAGAACGCCATACTCACCACACCGATTATACTTCTTACGAAATGCAACCTTGGGCGCTGGGTAGATAGGCCCATTGGGAATTTTTGTTGGAGGATAAGAAAGACGCATATCGGGATGAGTGCAATTGAGGATCTCCAGAAGATGATTTGCCCCAATGGAACCCTATTGCCCAAAGCATGTATGCTCGCTGACATTAACGTCATTAAAAAAGTTGCTAAGATCGCAAGTAGAATTCCAGAATATTCTGTTTTGTAGTTTCGCATGTCCGTTTTATTTTGTGTCATGTGCGAGAAGTTTATATCGGCGATTAGTCTTTGGAAATAATTTTATTTATATTTGTCAGACACTCGGTTTTTTCGCTTAGATTGACATTTTCATTATTCATAAGCAAAAGCTAAACTAATGAATGTTTCTGCAATGGCTGCGGAAATGAATTTATCGAATATAGAGGGTAATAGGATGAGACTTAGGGTTATTGATTTTGGGATGGTTCCGGCCATTCGTTCGCAGGCGGTGTTTCATGGCATTGCTGAAACAATTACCGCAACATCTGACCCAGTCCTACTATTGGCAAGTCCCATGACGCCCTATGTTTGTGTTGGCATGCATCAACAGGTTGATCGGGAGGTTGATGAGGATTTTTGCAAAGCCAACAATTTACCTATTTATCGCCGTCATGTGGGGGGTGGCGCGGTTTATCTGGATGAAAACCAGTTGTTCACGCATTTTATTTTCCCCAAGGACAAAGCGCCAAAACGAGCCGATCAACTTTATCCATTGTTCATTGAGCCGGTGGTGCGCACCTATCAGGAGCTTGGGGTAAACGCCGAGTTTCGTCCGGCAAATGATATTCATGTGAATGGGCGCAAAATCGGGGGCACAGGGGCCGCAAGCATTGAGGACGCGACTGTTATGGTTGGTTCTTTCATGTTTGATTTTGACACACAAACCATGTCCAAATGCCTGAAGGTGCCGAGCGAAAAATTCCGTGACAAGTTGAAATCGACTCTGGACGATTACATGACCACGTTGGTCAAGGAATTGGATGTAGTTCCAACACGCGAAGAATTGCGCGATAAATTTTTGGCCCATTGTGCAAAAGTTTTGAATGTCACGCCAGAAATGAGTGAAGCAACACCTGAGGAGCTAGCGGCGATTGCCAAAGCTGAGGCGCAATTGGCTGACCCGGAATGGACATATATGCAGGGGCGCAAATTCGTGGAAATGGGCGTTAAAATTTCTGCACAAACCCATTTGACCGAAAGTGCCTACAAAGCCGCGGGCGGACTAATTCGCGTGCATTTGCTTGGTCGTGAGGGCAAAGTGGGTGATCTGATGATCGCAGGGGATTTTACATGTCTTCCGCCAACCGGCATTGATCAATTGGCGGCGCAAATGGTTGGCACCGAATTAAATGCGTCTGCGCTTGAGGAAAGTGCGGCTAAATCCATGCAAGATTTGGGAATGGAAATGCCCGGTGTCACACCCGGCGATATTGCAACGGCCATTATGGGCGCGGTTGAAACCTCTGACTAATCTTGAAGCTTATGATTTAGGAAAACCAATAAGATGCAAAATCCAAAAGCTGAATTCAATATTAAAAATGTCTGTGTGCTTCAGCATACGGAGGCTGAGTTTTTGGGTCTGATGGAGGACCATTTTGAGGGGCGAAATATTCGTTTTGACTATCAACGCCCTTTTACGGTTGGGGGTTCTGTTCCCCAATCAATTGATCCCTATGATGGGTTGATAATTTTGCCCGGAGGTCCCTATGGATTGGTTAGTGGACATCTGCTTCCCAGTTTTTCGGCTGAATTGCGGCTGACAAAGATGTTCCTTGAGGCAAAATTACCGGTGGTGGGGTTTGGTCTTGGGGCTGTGATTTTAGCCATTGCTGCCGGGGGTGGCGCGGAGGAGGCTCCTTTGCGATTTTGGCTCGAACGGGCAACACGGGTTGATGAGAATGCTTTGGCCGGGTATATGCCCAAAAGCTTCCCCCATGCAATTTATATGCGAGATCGGCTGGTGTTGCCGGCGGGGGCAACGGTACTAGCTGAGGGGGAGCAGGGGGATCCGCTTGTCTATGCGCTGAATGAAAACTGTTTGGGATTTGTCGGGCATCCGGGCATGAAATCGGGCATGGCGGAGGATTTGATTATGGAGTTTTCTGAGACACCGGAAGAAACGGTTCCTCCCCTTGGTGATTTGCGAAATGCGCAGGGGGAAATTGCCATTGCACTCAGTGAGATGATGATCGGTTTTTCAAAACATACTGGGTTATTGTGAGGGCTTGATGGGTTTGAAAAAAGACACGGTTTTGCGTAAATTCCTGTGCGAATAATGTGTAAATCATGCACCGAAGTTGTTCTTGAATTTATATGCTTGTGCTCATTTGGAACTGAACGCGTTTGATAGGTTTTAACTCTAAATACACCGCTGCCATTGTGAGATATATTGTTGGTCTGTTCACTTCTGCGCTCATATACCGCAATACGATTGCATATTCCGTTTTCTTCATGTATTAGTTCTTGATTGTCTCAAGAATTGGGACTTAACTTTTTGCGACCTAAAAGGACATTTAAGTCTGGTCGCATACATGGGAGGGTCTTATGGCCGATAAGCTGATCATCATTATGGTCAATACGGATCCGCGCAATGGTGAAGAACTGGGTGCGCCGTTTTTTCAGGCAACAGTTGCCGCTGCAATGGATTATGAAGTGGAAGTGGTGTGTACTGCAACCGCCGGTATCCTAATGAAAAAGGGATTTGCTGAGGGCTTGGTTGTTAAGGAAGGCTCTCCAAAAACCGTCTATGATTTCATTAAAGATGCCCACGATGCTGGTGCCAAGTTTTACTGTTGTTCGCCAAATTGGGCATTGTTTGACATGACTGAGGATGATCTAATCCCTGAATGCGAAGGCATTGTTGGTGGGGCCAAAGTTATCGAAGATGTCATGGAAGACGATAATGTTCGGGTATTGACCTATTAAATTTGGGGCAACAACATGAATAAACACATTAACATACATGATTTTACCGGGGACCCGTTGGCGGAAAAGGCATTGGTTGCCCCTGCTGAAAAGCTCGAAGAAATTTTTACCGATATCAAAGAGCATATGCTTTATGACCATGAATTGCATGGTTGCTTAAATTGCGGAATTTGTACGGCAACATGCCCTTCCGCTTCCTATTATGATTATTCGCCGCGCGAGATTGTTCAGCTTTTATGGACTGAAAATCTTGAGGGCATTTATGAGGCGATGCAGGAAAAAATATGGGCCTGTGCGCAATGCTATACTTGCGCTGCCCGTTGTCCGTTTGAAAATTCACCCGGTGGTTTGGTGATGATTATGCGCGAAGTGGCGATCAAGCATGAGATGGAATCGGTCAAAGCGGTTTTGCGACCATTTTCACGGGTTTTGCTCAAGGTTATTTCAACAGGCAATCAGTTGGCGCCTAACATGATCACCAAGGAAGCGTTCCCCGATTGGGGGCCAGATGTTTCCAAGGTGGATGCGCCTTTGGATATTTTACGTAAGGCCATCCCGTTACCTACTTTGCATACATTGGATACGGCGTGGGTTGTCAATCTGAAAACATCAGTTGAGCTTTTCACTATTTGGGAAGCCACGGGGGTTTTGGATCAGCTCGAAAGTGTTGATGAAAACCTGTTTGATGTTGTGATTGATGTGATGGACGAAAAACGTGACGATTTAGAAGATTGGATGGATGAGCAAGAAGATGATGATGACGACGATTAGCGCGTGTCACCGATAAGTGGGCTACCGGTTATCGGGTAAATAACACGTGAATAAAAAGATGTGATCGTGTCGTTCGTTATTTTGGTTTGCAGTATTTTAGTTCGTTTTAAGGGAGAGACTTATGGCTGAAGATAAAAATCCAGTTTCTGGATATGAGGGTTTTGGGGCGGAATGGAAAGCTACATCGCTCAGCGCTGCGGATTCTAGGCGGGCGACCGATTGGGTTGAAGCCAAGATTGACCGGCGGGCTATGCTTACTGGCAAGCGCAAAGAAGATGTGCGCGACATCATGTGGCAACTTGAAAAAGAGGGCGAAATTGTTGTCCATCGGGTAGGTGATCACCACAAGCCTGTGATGGCTAAAACTCTTTATGGCTGGGATAAGAAAATCCCGACGGACAATTTTTGGCACCATAAATCCTGTGGTCAATGCGGTAATATTCCGGGCTATCCCACTTCCGTTATGTGGATTATGAACGAATTAAACGTGAATTATCTGGATGAGACGGATCAAACCTCTTGCACCGCCTGGAATTATCATGGGTCGGGCATTGGCAATGTGGTGTCGCTTGCGGCTGTGTTTTTGCGCAATTTCCATCAGGCCTATGTGTCAGCCAAGGCGCTTGGATTGCCTGAAGGAACGTTCTACCCGCTGGTGCATTGCGGAACGTCCTTTGGCAATTATAAGGAAATGCGCATTTTCTTGATGCATTCAGCGGAACTTCGCGCACAGGTTAAGGAAATTTTGGGCAAGCTTGGCCGTCTTGTGGATGGCAAATTGCTCATCCCTGAAGAAATTATCCATTATTCGGAATGGCTGCATGTGGTGCGCCACAAAATTAAGGATCGCCAACAAATTGACGTGAGCAATGTGCGCGCAACCGTGTATCCGGCCTGTCATGTTTATAAAATGGTCCCCGAGGATGTGATTTATGACGATGATGTGCTCGATGGTAACCGTGTTGCAGTGACAACCGGCTTGATGGAAACCTTGGGCACGCAGGTGATTGATTATTCAACCTGGTATGATTGTTGTGGGTTTGGGTTCCGTCACATCATCGGCGAGCGCGAATTTACCCGTTCCTTTGCCATTGATCGCAAGATTAAGATTGCTGTTGAAGAGGCTAAGGCCGACATTATGGTGGGTCATGATACGGGGTGTATTACCACTTTGGATAAAAATCAGTGGATCGGCAAAGCGGTGGGTAAGGTTTATGCTTTGCCCATTATGGCTGATTGTCAGTTTGCGGCCATTGCCATGGGTGCGCACCCCTATAAGCTTGCACAACTCCATTGGCATGCCAGCCCGTTTGAAACATTGCTTGAAAAGATGGGCATTGATTGGGAAAAAGCCAAGGAAGAATTTGAAGGTTATCTTGGGGAAGTGGCAAAGGGCAAAATTGAAACCCTTTATGATCCCAAACGCGCCATCACATCGGGCCCTGGATATGACAAAAGAGCACAATTAGAAGGAAGTGTTGCCAAATGAGTAAGCCGGTTTTAGTCGTTGGATCTGGCCCTGCCGGGTTGTCCGCAGCCCATGCGTTGGCCAGTGCCGGCCAAGAGGTTGTGTTGGTGGAGAAAGAAGATCGCTTGGGCGGTGCACCAATCCTGTCGGGATATGCCAAACTTGTTCCCTCCGGGGAATGGGCCAAGGATGCCATTGGGGGCATGGTGAAGCGGGTTGAAGATAATCCGTTAATCACCACGCATCTTAATTCAGTGGTCGATACATTTGATGGGGAAGCTGGGGCATTTGTCGCAAAGCTTAAAGATGGCACATCGATTGATGCCGGGGCAACAATTTTGGCCACAGGTTTTACCCATTTTGACAGTGTGAACAAACCCGAATGGGGCTTTGGCACCTATGAGGATGTGGTGACAACAACTCAGGTTGAGCAGATGATTTCTTCGGGACAGGGTGTTCGGTGCCCCTCCGATGGTCGTAAACCTGATCGCGTGGCAATCCTGCTTTGTGTTGGTTCCAGGGATCGCCAAATCGGGCGGGAATGGTGCTCTAAGATTTGTTGTACGGTTTCTGCAAACTTGGCTATGGAAATTCGGGAAGAATTACCCGATACCAACGTTTACATTTACTATATGGATATTCGCACCTTTGGTCTTTACGAGGGGCAATATTATTGGGCCTCGCAAGAGGAATATAAGGTAAAATATATCAAGGCACGTATTGCTGAGGTTACATCTGATGGGAAGCGCCTGATTGTTAAAGGCGAAGATACGCTGGTGAAGCGTCCGATTATGATCCCGTTTGATATGGTTGTGCATGCGATTGGTATGGATCCTAATGTGGATAATATGACCCTGTCCGCCGTGTTTGGGGTTGATTTGGAAAAGTACGGTTTCCTTGCCAAGGCATCTTCGTATGCATCCATGTCCGGCACATCACGTGAGGGTGTGTTTGTTGCAGGGGCAGCAACGGGGCCCGAAACAATTGACGATTCAATTGCTCAGGGACAGTCGGCGGCTTTATCAGCGTTGGCATTATCTCGTGGTGCAAAGGTGGAGGCGGCCGAATAGGGCTGGATTTGGACGGATGCTTGGATTTTTGCAACGTAAAGAAAAAAATGTTGTCGCTGACGAGTCAGTTTTAGACCTGTCGGGCTCAAATTTGCGGCGTGCGTTCGAACATTTGACCAAGGCGGCGGAACAAACCGGTGGCGTTGAGAAATATGTCGGGGCAATTGCCCTGAAATCTTCCCTGTTTGAAGAGATTTTAGCTAAGGACAATGTCCAGGAAATGAACGCGGATGAATTTCGCGATCTGGCTGCCTTTATTACGCCCGTGCGCCGGCGCATGGCGGGTGAAATGAGCGAAAAAAATATGGCCCATCTCAGTAAAGCAATTGTAGCTTTGATGGAGGGGTGGGATGATGTCTCAACAACTGATGCACGTATGGCTGCTTTTGTTGGAGCGTTTCCTGAGGACAAAAAACATAGGTGGGTGCGCGATCTGGGGGCGGAGATTTTGCATTATGCGGCACCCCAATGTTATCCGCTTATGACCCGCTGGGTGTGGGATAATAAAACCGGGTCTGGGGTGTTGCGCGAAATTTGGCATTCCTCGCGCATAGATCAGGAAGAAATTGATGTACCGGATAATTTTGCCAATTTTGCACTGCTTCGTGATGAAATAGTTGGGTTTTTGCGGACGAATGGCGTGTTTCGCAACCTTGAGTTTTATTGCGACCTGCTGTGTGCGCACATTTATGCGGGCTATATCAATGAGATGGGTGGACAATATTTGCGTAGTGAATTTGTTGAATGCCCCGATCCTATGCTGCATACGCGCCGCATGCTTGGGCTTGATGCCATTGATACTGAAACCGGGCGGACGCGGTTAAAATTGATTGATGGGGAAGCCCATACGCTGGGTGGTGAGGCGCTTAAAACCAATCAACTATTGAACTGATTTGCAAATATTGAACTAAGTCCACGTGTTAGACTAACTTTGACGATTTAAGATTTTTGAGTTTGAGGAAACCAAATGCCAATTCATGAAGTATCGCTCATTAAGCCTGAGAATATTATTGAGCATGAAGAGCTGATTATCGATGGTGTGGATGTTTCTGGCCATTGGAGCACCTTTATCGAGCCGCGGGCCGTAACCGATTACAATGAAGAGATGGAGAAAGAAATTTCCGGCCTCGCCGGGGGTGAATTTATCCATCGTTGTTGGCAATGTGGGTCTTGTACCAACGCGTGTACGATCAATGCGATGAATAGCGATTTTAATCCACGCTATTGGATTTATCTAATCCGCATGGGCATGGAAGATGAGTTACTGATTGACAAGGATATAATCTGGCAATGTGTTTCATGTAACAAGTGCACTTCCGCCTGTCCTCGGGATGTAAACCCTGAAGGGGTGATGAAAGCAACGGCCCATTGGCTTGAACTCAAGGGGCACACACCCAAACCCAATTCGATGATATTTGATGAGGGCTTTTCTGAGCAAGTATTCAAAACCGGCAAAATCGAAGATGGTTTGGTGCTACGCGATTTCTTGAGTAAATCGGGACAAAGTCTAAATCAACCTTGGCTGATTTCTATGGTTTTCGGTTTGGTAAAGAAACTCCCCCTAACGATGTTAACGCGGCTTGGGTTGGCGACATTCTTTCGTCCTAAAACTAGAGATTGGGGCAATGCTCGGGCAGCGATTGAAGAATATGTGGCAGAAAAAGAGGTGGAAAAACACCAACTGCTGGGCCTTGATGGTCATCAACAAAAAGATATGGAGAATGGGTAATGAGTAGTTCCAAAGATGAAACGGTTGCCTATTATCCTGGCTGTGCGCTTGAGGGAACGGCGCAATCCTATGATCGCTCGACCAAGGCGATTGGTAAGGCACTTGGCCTGAAAATGAAGGAAATCGACAACTGGAATTGTTGCGGAGCGATGGAGGTCAAAAATATTGACCCCAAATTACAAACCTATCTGTCCGCTCGTAATTTGTCGATTGCCGAAGATATGGGATTTAAAAAGGTAATGGCCCCATGTAACGGGTGTTATCATAATCTGAAAAAGGCTGAATTTGATTTAGCCAACGACCCCAAATCAGTGGAAGTGAATGCGCGTTTATCGAAAAAGGCAGGGCATAAAACCTATGAGCCGGGAAAAGTTGAAACTATCCATGCGCTGGATTGGATTAAGGATTCTGTGGGTGAACAGGGTATCAAAGACAAGGTCAAGGGTGGTCTTAAGGGCTTAAAGATTGCCAATTATTATGGGTGTATGTATACGCGTCCCCGACACATTTTCCCTGAAAAAGATCAGGGTGAAAATTCAGAATCTATCGACAAACCCCATTATATGGATGATTTGTTGGATGCGGCGGGCGCTGAAAGCGTTGAATATCCGCTAAAAACCTCCTGCTGTGGTGGCGCGCATACGCTAAGTGATAGTGATACGTCGACCAAATTGGTGTTGAACTTGTTGCAGGCGGCGGAAGCTTGTGGAGCTGATGTTATTGCCACGGAATGCCCGACTTGTCATACGGGGTTGGAAATGCATCAGATCAGGGCTGAGAAGGTTTTTGGTAAAAAAACCAACGTTAAAATTCTTTATTTCACTCAACTTTTGGGCATTGCCATGGGCCTGTCCCCACGCAAAGTCGGGGTGCACGAAAACTTTGGTGATGCACTGCCTTTACTCAAGGATAAGGGCTTAGTTTAATGGTTACTCAACCTGAAAATTTTGACGAACTGCTGGCACGTCTTGACGAAATCGAGGGCGTGGACGGCGCATATGCGCTTGAGAATGCTAAGGGGTTGGCAGGTGAACTGCTAAGTCTTGGGGAAAATGTTCTTCAATTTTGGGCGATTTCGCGGGATGAAGTGCCAACAAGTGATAAAAAAGAAGGCTTTGTGATTTTGGCGTTGCATAAACAAGGGGCCAAAGGGGAGCCTAGTTTTAATGCTTGCCGTGAAACCTGTCGCGAAATTGTCTTTCAACACAATGTTATTTTGCAGGCGCACGAACCTAAGGTAACGTTGGGGGCATTGAAGCTGATGATTATGGTGGTAAGACATTTGGCGCTATTTGTGTCGGGCAAACTTGAAGTTTCGGGCTTGGGTGAGTTTTGTTGTGCATCAAAGTCGGTTCGACAAAAGTCTGATATACAGGATAGTGTTGAGTTGACTGGAACCGTTTAAGAAGAGGATTTTTTAAGAATGACGACCGTACGTGGATGTGAAATGCCCGATGACCTGCTCTATGACGTTGAAAACAACGTTTGGTATAAGGAAAATGATGATGGCACCGTAACGCTTGGCATGACTGCCGTTGC
>JAJRRG010000167.1 GCA_024279675.1 Alphaproteobacteria bacterium | reverse complement strand
GAGAAAACACCGCATAGTGTGCGGGATATGAAAATGAACGAACCCGATTCATCTATCGCCGCGGCGCCCCGGCCGCATCGCCCTGAGGGCGACCAAACATCTCAAAAAGAAACAGAGTCTCTTCCCGAGAATGAGGTAAAACCTCCCCCCGGCCTTTGGGCGTGGGTAAAAAACCTGTTTATCCCAGCAGCGCCAAATTTACGCGATAATCTGCATCTTGCTTTGCAAAATGAAGCGACAAATTCAGCCAACTTTTCGCGGGCTGAACGCACAATGTTGGCAAATGTGTTAAAACTTGCGGGTATGCGGGTTGAAGACGTTATGGTGCCGCGCGTAGATATTGAGGCAATTGAAGACGAAGAGTCCCTGGGCCAGCTGGTGGAAAAATTACGCGATTCAGGTCATTCCCGTTTGCCCATTTTTACAGAGAATATGGACAATATTAGCGGTATGATCCACATAAAGGATGCGATGCAACATCTGTCCGCCCCGGTTGAAAAGCCCAATGGTTCTCCTATTAGGATGCTTAACCCGGCCCTTAAGCAAAAACTCAAATCACTTGATTGTGCGCGCAAGGTTTTGTTTGTTCCCCCCTCAATGCCGGTGGGAGATTTGCTGCAATCTATGCAAGCAACTCGATTGCATATGGCGATTGTTGTTGATGAATATGGGGGAACGGACGGTCTGGTGACCATTGAAGATTTGCTTGAAGCGGTGGTCGGCGACATTGAAGATGAGCATGACGATCTTGAGGCGGCCCTTGTAACCAAGCAGGATGAAAATACCTATTTGGCTGATGCGCGTGCTTCCCTTGAGGAATTGCGCGAGGTTATTGGTGCTGATTTCGATCCGGGGGATATTGAGGAAGAAGCCGACACCTTGGGTGGGCTTTTGTTTGCGCTTATCGATAAAATCCCCGTGCGTGGTGAGGTCATTACGCGTATGAAAGGGTTTGAATTTGAGGTTTTGCAAGCGGATCCGCGCCGTATTCGTGAGGTACGCATTTTGCGCAAATCACGTAAATTGAATGTACGCACCAAAACGCGTTCTGGACGTTAGGGTCTAATAATATTTCGGGGCGTTAAGCCGCATTACCATGGGCAAGCTTATTTAAGGGCAATATATTTATGAATAAGATTGCTCAAATTTGTATTCTTGCCTTTGGTTGGCGTCGCCTGCTGATGATGCTGGTGGCCGGTGCGATTTGTGCTCTTTCTATGCCGCCGTGGTTTTATTTGCCCACAATTTTTGTGACCTTGCCCCTGTGGATTTGGTGTCTGGACGGCGCAGAGCGTCAAACCGGCTGGGGCCGGGTATTTGGTCCTGCCTTTCAAATTGGTTTTAGCTTTGCCCTTGGATATTTTGCCACATCGCTTCATTGGATTGGCGCGGCCTTCTATGTGGATGGGGGGTGGCTTTTGTATGCCATGCCATTTGCTGTTCTGGCAATTGCTGCGATGCTTGCTGTTTTCTGGGGTCTGGCCAGCGCTCTGGCGCATCAATTGTGGTCGCCCTCATGGACCAGAATTATTGTGCTTGCCCTTGCGCTGAGTGCTGCCGAATTTGCCCGTGGCCATCTGTTCACGGGTTTTCCGTTTAATTTGCTTGGCTATTCTTTGACCGCCAATGAAACGATGATGCAGTCAGCCTCCATTGTGGGCATGTATGGTCTGACACTGGTGGCGGCATTTATCGGGTTTTTACCCGCCTTGATCTGGCCACGTGATGAGCGCTCGCTCGCGGCCCGCCTGTTCCCGCTTTTTGCTATAGTTTCCATATTGGCGGTGCAATTGGGATATGGGCAATATCGGTTGACCAGTGTTGAAATTACCCAGCGAGATGATATGCGCCTGCGTCTGGTTCAGCCCGGGATCACCCAGGATGAAAAATGGCTGCCCGGCAATGCTGAATTTGTACTGGATCGTCTGATTTCACTGTCCCAAAGTCGCACAGACCCTCAGGATACTGGCCTGATAGGGATAACCCATCTGATATGGCCAGAGGCTTCTTTACCGTTTTTTCTCACGGATTACCCTGAGGCTCTGGTAAAAATTGCCCAAATGTTACCTGAGGGAACGACCCTGTTAACCGGCGCCCCCCGGCGTGAAACGGGTCTGGCCTCAAATCAATTAGAGTATAATTCAATTCTTGCCATTGATGCAGCAGGTGAAATTCTCAGTTCCTACGACAAAACCCATCTCGTGCCGTTCGGGGAATATCTGCCATTTCAGTCATTTTTGAAGTCCCTCGGTGTCTCTCAGTTTGTGAGTGCAAATAAAGGCTGGTCTGCAGGGGAGACCCGCCATCTCATGCAGACCGATACAACCCCGCCATTTTTGCCTCTTATTTGTTATGAGGCTGTTTTTTCTGGCGCTATGGGTGATGAAGTGGATGCGGCGCAATATATCCTGAATCTGACCAATGATGCTTGGTTTGATAAATCAATCGGCCCCGCCCAACATTTTCACCATGCCCGTGTGCGTGCCGTGGAACATGGCTTACCCATGGTGCGTGTGGCCAATACCGGTAAAAGCGCCATTATCGACCCACTGGGTCGTCTGAGCGGGAGTTTGGAGCCGGGTCAGTCCGGCCTGATAGATGGCACAATGCCCAATCGTCTGGCCCCGACTATTTTTTCCCGCTATCTCAATACGCCATTTTTACTGATTCTTGGTCTTGGCTTCACAATACTTCTTCTTACGCGTTTATTACGGTCACGAACCTAACGATCAATTAGGATTTAGTTGCCATAATGGGTTGTCATATAAACATTTCTTTATATGATGCTTGACCAAATTGAGTATGACTGGCAAAACCACAATTACTTAAGACCAGTTTCGTGAATTAAAACCTTTACCAACCTGTGAGTTGTCCCCATGGCCCGTTCATCCTTTCTGTTTACCTCTGAATCTGTTTCCGAAGGACATCCCGATAAGGTTTGTGATCGCATTTCCGATGAGATCGTGGATTTGGTTTATCGCGAAGCAAAAAAGACCGGAACTAACCCCAAAGACGTGCGCATTGCCTGCGAAACTTTGGCAACAACCAATCGCGTTGTTATTGCCGGGGAGGTTCGTGTTCCTGATTCTTTGATTAAGAAAGACAAGAATGGGCATGATGTTATAAACCCAGC
The DNA here is from genome assembly GCA_024279675.1 of Alphaproteobacteria bacterium. Classification (GTDB taxonomy): domain Bacteria; phylum Pseudomonadota; class Alphaproteobacteria; order Rhizobiales; family Devosiaceae; genus DROE01. The sequence goes on along the minus strand of JAJRRG010000167.1, from coordinate 1,946 downwards.
TCGTTTTCGTTCCGCTGCGCGCCGTGCCATCAAGGACATTGGCTATGAGCAAGAGGGTTTCCATTGGAAAACCGCCCGCATTGATGTTTTGTTACATTTCCAATCCGCCCATATTGCCCAAGGCGTTGATAATGCGGCGGACGAGCAGGGTTCTGAGGGGGCTGGTGATCAGGGCATAATGTTCGGCTACGCCTGCAATGAAACCCCCGAATTGATGCCTGCACCAATATATGTGGCGCATAAAATTCTTGAATTGCTTGCTGTGGCCCGAAAAGCGGGAATTGGTGATGCGGGTAAACTTGGCCCGGATGCAAAAAGTCAGGTGACCGTGCGTTACGTTGATGGAAAACCAAGTGAGGTAACCCAAATTGTACTTTCGACCCAGCATTTGGATGAAAGTTGGGATTCAAAGAAGGTACGCGAAGTCGTCGAACCCTACATTCGTGAGGCGATGGGTGAGCTCAAGATTGCTGAAGATTGCGTTTGGTATATCAATCCAACGGGAAAATTTGTAATTGGCGGTCCCGATGGGGATGCCGGTGTTACCGGGCGCAAAATTATAGTTGATACCTACGGTGGAGCCGCCCCCCATGGCGGCGGTGCATTTTCAGGTAAAGACACGACTAAGGTTGATCGTTCAGCCGCCTATGCTGCCCGTTATTTGGCTAAAAACGTGGTGGCCGCCAAACTTGCCGATCGTTGCACAATTCAGCTTTCCTATGCCATTGGTGTGGCCCAGCCTCTTTCCATCTATGTGGATACCCACGGTACAGGTAAAGTTGATGATGAAGCGATTGAAAGGGCTGTGAGTAAGGTTATGGATCTTTCGCCAACCGGTATTCGAACAGCCCTTGATTTGAACCGACCCATTTATGCAAAAACCTCCGCCTACGGACATTTTGGTCGCAAACCAGGACGTGGCGGGACATTTTCGTGGGAAAAAACTGATCTCATTAAAGCGCTCAAAGAAGCGGTAAAAAGCTAGGATCTTGACTCTTGTTTTTTGGGGGGCAGATTTTGTTTTACCCTGGGCCTGGCCTTCAATTGAGCTTGACCTTCAATTGGGCTTGACCTTGGGGTCTCGCAAAATATATATGGCCGGATGAGCTCAGAATCTAAATCATCTCCTATAACATCGGCACCCAAGAGTTTCGGGGAACATCGGGCATTTTTTGGTCGGGTTTCCGGTAAACGGTTGCATAAGGGGCAAAAGGCACTGTTCGATAGCCTTTTGCCGCGCCTGTTAGTTGAGCTTCCCCCTGAAGGCGCGCTTGACCCAAAAGTTATATTTGGCCCGGATGCCCAGCCAAGAATACTGGAAATCGGCTATGGCGGCGGGGAGCATTTAGCGCGCTTAGCAAGTCAAAATCCTGATACTGGGTTTGTTGGGTGCGAGGTTTATACCGGTGGTATAGGCAAATTACTGCAAAAAATCGAGCAGGATGAACTGACCAATATTTCGCTATTTTGTGAGGATGCTTATCGGCTGTTAAAAGCTTTGCCCGATGCCTGTCTTGATCGAGTTTATCTTTTATACCCTGACCCCTGGCCCAAAACCCGGCATAACAAGCGGCGCTTTATTTCTGATATTACCCTGAATGAGTTAGCGCGTGTGATTAAGCCCCATGGGCAATTCTGTTTCGCAACAGATATCGAGGATTATGCCAATTGGACACTGGCTCATATCCAACGGCAGCCATTGTTTACATGGAAGATTTCCCCCGAACCCAGGTTTTGGCACAAGCCCTTTGCCGGGTGGGAACCTACGCGCTATGAACAAAAAGCGCGAAAGGAAGGCCGCCAGCATAGTTTTTACTTTACCTTTGAGCGTACACCAAATCTTGGGCACAAACTTTCCCCTTGAACAATTATCATCGGAGGTCTATAGCAGTTACAAATTCTCAAGGGTTAACCGGAGAGTGGGCGCCAAAAACGGCCCCGCTCTT
>JAJRRG010000010.1 GCA_024279675.1 Alphaproteobacteria bacterium | reverse complement strand
GGTCGCAAATCCGCGCTCTACAAACATGTAATAGAGATCATAGATTATCTGATTGTTCATGGTGCCGCCAAATTCTGGATGTGGGTGCGACAGAATTGCAACGGGGGCATTGGGTTCAGTGCCGGGCTGATAACGGCCTTCAATGCGTCCTGCAGGGCCGTTAAAGATTACTTCAGGCATATAATTTGGTCCTCATTACTCTAGTTCAATAGGTCACATGCCAAGCGGATGAATTAACTGAGCACTAGTTGCCCACACTCGCTTGACGTTCGTGATCGGGACAATTACAAATAGGACTCAAATAACTAGTTTAGAATGGTTCAAAACTAGATTTTTCGTCTCAAAAAAACCCGTATGCATTTTATCTTTTAGATGATCGGAGGGCGAAAGTTCAAGGATTGATTGTTGTTCTTAGCAAAACATGAGTTTCAAAGTTAAATTATGCCTCTTTCCAGGGTCTATTTAGACCATAACGCATCTACGCCCCTTATGGAGGCGGCTCGTCGGGAGATGAGTGCTGTTATGCAAATGACGGGGAATCCCTCGTCGGTGCATGGGGAAGGGCGTGCTTTACAGAACGTTATTGAAAAAGCACGCTCTTTGGTTGCTGAGATGGCCGGGGCTAAACGCTCTGAAACGGTGTTTACTGGTTCGGCAACCGAAGCGATTACTCAGGCTATCGTTGGTGGGCAGCGTCATTTTAAGTTTGATCGTATCATTTTGAGTGCTGGTGAACATATGGCGGTGAAAAGCGCCGCTGAAATATGTGACTGCCCGGTGGAAACAATCGATTTGAATGCTGAGGGATATATTGACCTGGGCAAGTTAGGCCAGTTGCTTTCTCAAGCTGATGAGGCAAGAGAAACCGTTTTGGTGGCCTTGCACGTGGTGAATGGGGAAACCGGGGTCATTCAGCCTGTAGATGACATTATTGATCTTGTTGGCCCCGGTCCCCATATGTTGTTTCTTGATGCGGTACAGGCACTGGGAAAGATGAACTTGGATTTTTCCAATCGTCCCATTGATATGATGGCGGTAAGCGCCCACAAAATTGGTGGCCCAGCCGGCATTGGTGCGTTGTTTGTAAAAGAACATTGCAATGACGTTCGGCTGATCCCTGGGGGCGGGCAAGAACATGGACGTCGCGGCGGGACCCAATCCAGTATCCTGATTGCCGGGTTTGGCGGGGCATGTAGCGAAATGCCAAATAAGTTTAATCGGCAATTTATGGGTGATTTGATTTCTCGATTTGAAGCGGGACTACGTGCGTTCAAATCGGATGCTGTGATTTTTGGAAAATATTCAAACCGTATTGGCACAGTTAGTAATTTTTCCATGCCCGGCATATCCCGGGAAACAGTTTTGATCGGGCTAGACCTGAAGGGAATTTCAGTGTCCGCCGGATCCGCCTGTTCGTCAGGGAAAACAAGTGTTTCGCCTGTTTTGATCTCCATGGGGGTTAAAAATAACATTGCTGAGTGTGCGATACGCTTAAGCGTAGGTTGGACCAGCACAGAAGAAGACATTGACCGGGCGATTGACGCAATTGCAAAAATTTGCACGCGATTTGAAGAGAATAACGAACCTGTCGTTACGTTAGATGGGTAAGAACTGAAATGGTTAAGAACTGAAATGGTTAGGAACTGAATATGGCCGCTGTAAAAGAAACCGTCGATCACGTCGCAGATTTGGACGTTGATAAATATAAGTACGGATTTGAAACTGATATCGAAAGTGAGTTGGCCCCCAAGGGGTTAAACGATGATATTGTTCGCTATATCGCGGCCAAAAAGGACAATCCTGACTGGTTGGTGGACTGGCGCCTCAACGCTTACAAACGTTGGCAGACTATGAAGGAGCCTAACTGGAGCCGTTGTCATTACCCAAAGATTGATTTTCAGGATTTGCATTATTATGCGGCGCCAAAATCTACGCCGGGACCAGCAAGCCTTGATGAGGTAGACCCCGAACTGCTTGAAACATACAAAAAACTGGGCATTCCTTTGTCCGAGCAGGCGATTTTGGCCGGAGTTGAAGGGGCGAATGTTGCCGTGGATGCGGTGTTTGATTCCGTTTCTGTGGTCACAACTTTCAAGGAAGAGCTGGCCAAGGTAGGCATTATCTTTTGCCCCATTTCCGAGGCTGTGCGCGACCATCCCGAACTGGTAAAAAAGTATCTTGGTTCTGTGGTGCCTGTGACGGACAATTTTTATGCAACGCTCAATTCTGCCGTGTTTACAGATGGTTCATTTGTTTATATCCCCAAGGGCGTGCGTTGTCCCATGGAATTGTCCACATATTTCCGCATTAACGAGCCTAAAACAGGTCAATTTGAGCGCACGTTGATTATTGCCGACGAAGGCTCTTACGTGTCCTATCTTGAGGGTTGTACAGCACCGATGCGGGATGAAAATCAACTGCATGCGGCGGTTGTTGAACTGATTGCGCTGGACGATGCGGAGATCAAGTATTCCACTGTTCAGAATTGGTATCCCGGCGATAAGAACGGCAAGGGCGGTATCTATAATTTTGTGACCAAGCGTGGGGATTGCCGGGGCAAGAACTCAAAAATTTCTTGGACACAAGTTGAGACCGGTTCAGCAATCACATGGAAATATCCATCGTGCATTTTGCGCGGTGATAATTCGCGCGGTGAGTTTTATTCGATTGCGGTTTCCAACGGCATGCAACAGGTTGATTCTGGCACCAAGATGATCCATCTGGGCAAGAACACATCTAGCCTGATTATTGCCAAAGGGATTGCAGCTGGACGTTCGGACAATACCTATCGCGGGCAGGTTTCGGCCCACGCCAAGGCGTCCGGTGCACGCAACTTCACCCAGTGTGATTCACTCTTGATCGGCAATAAATGCGGGGCGCATACGGTGCCCTATATCGAAAGTCGAAACGCAACGGCAATCTTTGAGCATGAGGCAACCACATCGAAAATTTCCGATGATCAGTTGTTTTATTGCCAGCAACGGGGCCTGAACGATGAAGAAGCCGTCGCACTGATTGTCAACGGATTTGTGCGCGAAGTTCTGCAAAATCTGCCGATGGAGTTTATGGTTGAAAGCCAGAAACTGATCGCCATTTCCCTTGAGGGGAGCGTTGGCTAATGGGAAAAAAACTTAACCCGGTGGTGCGGCTTTCTAAACTGAAATTAGAGGGCTACAGCAATGGACGCAGCTATGAAAGTAAAGATGCAGGTGTGGCCGAATCGCTTGAATTGACACGGTTAGGCTGTGGGTATGCTGTTGTTCCACCAGGAAAGACAGGTTGCCCATTCCACGTGCACCATGCGGAAGATGAGATGTTTGTGATCCTGTCAGGGTCGGGTGAGTATCGGTTCGGTAAAAAAAAGTACCAAGTAAAAGCCGGGGACGTTTTGGGCGCACCAATTGGTGGACCCGAATATGCGCATCAACTTTGGAATACCGGAGATAAGCCGCTGAAATATTTGGCAATTTCATCTAAATCCGAAATGGAAATTTGTGAATATCCCGATACTAAAAAAATTGGGTTTTACGGAAATAATGCGGGCGGCGGCAAACGGTTTCGGCATATCACACGTGATGGAATGAGCCTTGAATATGATGATGGCGACAAAGACGTTTAGCAAAACTGCTAATTGAGTTTGAAAATTTGTAATTGAATAAGCCAACCCTTGAAGTTGGTAAAACTGGAGAACAAGACTAATGAGCACACCAATGCTAGAAATTCGCGATTTACATGTGGCGATTGAAGAAAAAGAAATCCTCAAGGGCGTGAACTTGACCGTTCCTGCGGGGGAAGTGCATGCGATTATGGGCCGAAACGGGTCGGGTAAATCCACCCTGTCCTATGCCATTGCGGGCCGGGCTGGATATGACATTACCTCTGGGGATGTTTTGCTGGATGGTAAGAGCATTCTTGAAATGGCCCCCGATGAACGGGCGGCTGAAGGCTTGTTTTTGGCTTTTCAGTACCCGATTGAAATTCCCGGTGTTGCAACAATGACATTTCTTAAAGCGGCGATGAACGCGCAACGAAAATCGCGTGGGGAAGAAGAAATGACGACCCCTGAGTTTATGAAGGCCGTTCGAGTGGCTTCTGATGATTTGTCGATCAACAAGGACATGCTCAAACGGGCGCTTAATGTTGGCTTTTCCGGTGGTGAAAAGAAACGGGCCGAAGTTTTGCAAATGGCCCTGCTTGAGCCAAAAATGTGCGTTATGGATGAGACGGATTCCGGACTTGATATTGATGCGCTTCAGGTTGTGTCGGAAGGGGTCAACAGACTACGCGGGCCAAAGCGTTCCATGCTGATTATTACCCATTATCAGCGTTTGCTCAATCATATTGTACCTGATCGTGTGCATGTGTTTTCTGATGGGCAAGTGGTTGAAAGCGGTGGCAAAGACTTGGCGCTTGAACTGGAAGCCAAGGGTTATGCAAACTTTGACAGTGCAAAGGGTGCAGCATGAATCAGCAACAAGCGCCAACCTTAACCGTGGCGGAAAAAACATTGCAGGCGCAATTGATTGCAGCCGGTACTAGTGAGGCCGCCAATCAGTTTGGCAAGTATGGTCTGCCCACACGACGGGTGGAAGCCTATCACTACACGGATTTGAAAAATCTGGTGCGCGATGTTCCAGCGATTGTCAGCAATGGGGAGGTTGCACATCCAACCCCCAAGTTTAGCCTGACGGATGCCTTTGAGGTGCCCATGATAAATGGGGACGTCCCTAGTGTTGGCGACACTCCAGATGGCATTATTGTTGCACACATGGATGGGTCAGGTCTGAGCGAACGTGATGATGTTCTGGTGCGTCTCAATCGTGCGTTGAGCACAAAAAGCGTGATGGTACGGCTTGAGGGGAATGTGCAACCTGTTGTGCATTTCAAGCGCCATATCAATGGCGAGGCGGCCCACGTTGTTAGCTCGCTCATGCTTGATGTGGCGGCGGGAACTGAAGTGACTGTGCTGGAAACCTTTGAGGGATCAGACGAGGCCCATATGGCCAATTATTCCACCCGGATAAATCTCGGGGCTGGGGCGAAATTCACCCATATTACAATTGACCAGTCTTCTAAAAAAGCGACACATTTTCATACGATGGAATATGCAATCGGCGCTGATGTTGAATTGCGTAATTTGGTGGTGAATTCCGGTGCCAGTCTTTCGCGCACGCAGATGTTTGGTCGCTTTGAGGGGGAAGGGACCCATGCCAACCTGTCGGGCCTTAATCTGGTGGATGATGGACAGCATTGTGACATCACCATGGATATGACCCACACGGTGGAGAACACAAGCGCTCAAGAATTGTTTAAGTCGGTTGTGCGTAACAGGGCCAAAGCGATTTTTCAGGGGCGGATTGTCGTTGAATCCCAAGCCCAAAAAACGGATGCCAAAATGATGGCGCAGGGGTTAATGCTCACGGAAGGGGCGCAAATCCTGACTAAGCCTGAACTCGAAATTTTTGCGGATGATGTGCAGTGTGGCCACGGGTGTACGTGTGGGGAGCTGGATGCGGATACGCTGTTTTACCTGATGAGCCGCGGCATCCCCAAAGCTGAAGCCAGTTCAATGCTTATTCGCGCATTTGTGCAGGAATTGCTTGATCCCATTACGGATGAAGAACTCAATTCTAAGCTCAGCACGATCGTTTCCGATTGGTTGGAACTTGGTGAGGCGAACGCTAGCTAATGGGTATAAATCTGGAACAGGTTCGTGGGGATTTCCCCATATTACAGGAAAAAATAAACGGGCACCGGCTTGTTTATCTGGACAGTGGTGCCTCGGCCCAAAAGCCCAAGCAGGTAATTGACCGGATTTCCCACGCCTATTCCCACGAGTATGCCAACGTTCATCGGGGATTGCATACGCTTTCCAATCGGGCGACCGATGCCTTTGAAAATGCGCGCGAGACCGTGCGCAAATTCATGGG
>JAJRRG010000166.1 GCA_024279675.1 Alphaproteobacteria bacterium | reverse complement strand
TGTGTCTTCGGGACGAAGTTGTTCCTTCATCTCATAAGCCATAATTGCGCCGCCCAATCCTGCGCCGAGAACTACTATATGTGCCATTTTACCCCTCCAATGGTATTTTCAACTTTACGCTATACTATGCCATTTCTGGTCACATGCGTTGCTCTAAATCAACATAAGCAATAACTAATAAACGTGCCTCTGAGTCAAGGCGCAAATACAATCTTACTTTTGCCGGGATTTGCGCGCTAGTCAATACGATAAGCTACGCTTGTGTCGGGGGTAAAATGCGACAATTTCTGAAAATACAAGTGAGATGCAATGGGAAAGAAAATTGAAATGAGCCACAAGCAAATTAAAGTAATCGTGTTGTTCATAGTAAGTTCAATGGTTTCTTGGGTTTTTTCTGGAAGCTTGGCCACGGCGCAATCTGGCGGTGGCAGGTTTGATTTTTACCCCGAATATTATCGTGTGCATAATGTGGCGAGCAATGATGTGCTCAATATTCGTGCTGATTCGGATAGTGGCGCTCCTATTGTTGGTAGCTTTTCACCCCATGCCCAACCCATTGAAGTGCTTAGGCGCGAGCATAATTGGGGGTATGTAGCCACAGGGGAGCAGATGGGTTGGGTTTCGATGAATTTCCTTACGCAAATTGATTTGCCTAAAGTGGGACAAAGCCAATTGCCAGTGGGTCTGTCATGTGGCGGAAACGAACCGTTTTGGGGCTTTCGTCTGGGTCAATCCCGTGTTGATTTTTCCTTCATGGGCGAAAATGACGTTTCATTCAAAATTGATACCGCCGGTGGTTTTGCTGGGTATGCCGGGAACAACGGCTTTGTTCAAGCCGGGGGGACCCTCTCCCTGTTCACCGCCATATTTAACGCCAATCAATGTTCGGACGGGATGAGTGATCTGGATTATGGCTGGCAGGTTGATGTGGTATGGAATGGTGAGCAAGGCACGCAAGGGTATAGTGGCTGTTGCCGAATGGCGGTTTCACCTTAGGCCATGACCCTAATCAATTGATATTATAGGGCACGATTTGACGTTCGTTTGCGTTTACTGAGATGGTCGCGGCGATTGGGGGCACGGCACGCTGAATGCAATTGCGCCGTTCGCAATTGCGACAGGAAATGCCGATCGGGTCGAAGGACTTTTGATTTTCAATATCAAGATCGGCGGCGTAAATCAGGCGTGGCGCATGGGTTATTTCGCATCCCAAAGCATAGGCATATTTGCGCGTTGGGCTGCCATAGCCCCCGTCACGTTTTTCGCTGGACCATGTAAACATAAATAACGATTTGCGTCCGGGGTTTGGGCCAATTGGCGGATGATTTTCCCTCGCGTTTCAAATGCGTGGTGCACATTCCACAGGGGACAAGCGCCGCCAAATCGGGCGAACTGCAGGGGCGTTGCTGAATGACGTTTGGTGATGGTGCCCGCCGCATCAACGCGGGCAAAGAAAAATGGAATGCCCCGCGCACCCTCGCGTTGCATGGTAGACAGGCGATGGGCCACCTGTTCGAGGGAGGCATTGAAGGCGTGGCTCATTTCCTCCAAATCATAGGCGAGATTATCAGCGGTTTTTAGGAATATTTCATAGGGCATATGCAGGGCGCCCGCGAAATAATTGGCAAGTCCTATGCGACAAATCTGGCGCGCCTCTTCCGTCTTGAAGCTGGCTTGGTCAAGGATGCTTTCGATTAAAGTTATTTGCTCCAGTAGGGCCAGCTGATGGGCAATCTGGAAGAAATGGGTTGAACTGTTCAGGCGTGGGTTCAAATAAAGCGTGCGGGTTGCTTTGTCGTATTTTCGGATAAATTGTGTTTTGTCGGGGGATGAATAACTCACCTTTATGTCATGGGCGCGAGTCATGTAATCGAGCAACCTCGACAGGCGTTGTTCGCCCCTTTGTCCGTAATATTGCGCGGCGGAGACCGGGTTGTTTTCGAACTTTCCATCCAACTCATCCGACAATTCTTCTGCGGCGCGATCTAACGGGTCGATATAATTATTGGCGTAGTGGAAAAAGTCACGCACTTCCTCATAGGGTGTTTGCATGCCCCCGCCGGGCCCCGAATTCATGGCTTCATCTGCCCCTGCTAATCGTTCGTTGGATTTTTTGTAGGCCGCATAAATTTTGAGTAGGGCATGGGCCGTGTCAGGGGAATTTGCCGTCAGGGATTTTATTTCCAAGAGGCCGGGCGCAACATCCCCAAAAACTGGGTCAGCCAGTGCTTCGCGCAAATCAATCAACAAGCGATCGGTTTTGTCGCTCATCAATTCCCCTAAATCCAGGTTGAATTTTTGTGCTAGCGCCAACATTAGGGCGGCGGTGAGGGGGCGCTGATTGTTTTCAATCTGGTTGACATAGGAGGTCGACACTTCAAGTCGCGCGGCCATCTGGCTCTGAAGCAAGGAATGTCGCTCCCTTAAACTGCGAAGTTTGGCCCCGGCAAAAATCTTTTTCGACTTCATTTAACACCCTTGATATAACAAAATCCACAATTTTACAATTTGCATATATAACACAATAACATATCCGCAGTTTTATGTCTCGTGAAAAAGCTGAATTACCCTTAAAGTGCGCCCAAGAATCGGTTTTAGCTGTGGGGGAACTTGTGGAAAATATTACAGAAAATAGTAATGAGAACATTATCGAAGCGCTGGAAAAACGGCGGGAGGAAGCGCGGCTTGGTGGCGGTCAGCGCCGGATAGACACCCAACATTCCAAGGGGAAATTGACCGCACGTGAGCGCCTTGATGTGTTGCTCGACCCGGGTAGTTTTGAAGAATACGACATGTTTGTCGCCCAGCGCTGCACTGATTTTGGCATGGCGGATCAGGAAATTCCCGGGGACGGGGTGGTCACTGGTTGGGGCACGATTAACGGGCGTATGACCTATGTGTTCTCTCAGGATTTTACGGTATTTGGTGGTTCGCTCAGCGAAACCCACGCCAGAAAAATATGTAAAATTCTTGATTTGGCGGTGCAAAATGGTGCACCGATTATCGGGCTTAACGATAGTGGGGGCGCGCGTATTCAGGAGGGGGTGGATTCCCTTGGGGGCTATGCCGAGGTTTTCTGGCGCAATGTGCAGGCCTCGGGGGCGGTGCCCCAGATTTCGGTCATTATGGGGCCATGCGCCGGTGGGGCGGTTTATTCCCCGGCGATGACCGATTTTATCTACATGGTGCGCGACACCTCTTACATGTTTGTCACCGGGCCGGACGTGGTGAAAACCGTGACCAACGAAATTGTCACCGCCGAAGAGTTGGGGGGCGCTGGGACGCATACGCAAAAATCTTCGGTGGCTGATGCGGCGTTTGATAATGATATTGAGGCGTTGCTTGAAGTGCGGCGTCTGTTTGATTATTTGCCGTTGAGCGCCCGCGAAAAAGCACCGGTGATGGCCATGAATGACGAGCCGGCGCGTCAGGAAATGAGCCTTGATACGCTTATTCCCGCCAACGCCAACACACCCTATGACATGATGGAGGTGATCACCAAGTTGGCCGACGAGGGCGAGTTTTTGGAAATTCAACGCGCGCATGCGGGCAATATTATCATCGGCTTTATGCGGCTGGATGGGCAAAGTGTGGGCGTTGTTGCCAATCAGCCCATGGTGCTGGCGGGGTGTCTTGACATAAACTCCAGTAAGAAAGCGGCCCGTTTCGTGCGGTTCTGCGACGCGTTTAATATTCCGCTTTTAACTCTTGTTGACGTGCCCGGATTTTTGCCCGGAACGGCCCAGGAATATGGTGGCATCATCAAGCATGGGGCGAAATTACTGTTTGCCTATGCCGAAGCAACGGTGCCAAAAGTGACGCTAATCACCCGCAAAGCCTATGGCGGCGCGTACGATGTGATGGCCTCCAAACATATTCGCGCGGATGTGAATTACGCATGGCCCAGCGCTGAAATCGCGGTGATGGGGGCCAAGGGTGCGACAGAAATTATTTATCGAAGCGAGTTGGGGGATGCGGATAAAATCGCTAAGCGGACAGCTGATTATGAAGCTCGGTTTGCTAATCCGTTTGTGGCCGCCGAACGCGGGTTCATCGACGATGTGATCATGCCCCACAATTCGCGCAAACGGCTGATCCGGGCGTTCTCAACGCTTAAAGATAAGAAGGCCACGGGGCCGGTGAAAAAGCACAATAATATACCGTTGTAGGGGGTGGGGTGATGAGTGAGTGGACATCGGTGGAATGGGCAAGTGCTGCGGCTGTGGTTTCAGCATTTTTTGCCGCAATCGCGGCTGGGGTTTCGTTATTGCAGGTTATACGAATATCGAAGCAACGCGAAGAAGAACAACAACAAAAGAGAATTGAAACGACACTTCAGTTCAGCCCATTTACAAACTTGGAATACATGAGGTCCAATGAAATACTGATGAGCGGGGTTTCCCCGAAGAAAAGCGATCCTCAGATCACGGAGGTGCAGTTGAAGAAGTTAGAGGACGATATTGCATTGATGCGGCAGTATAGCCTTGTTTTTGCCTATTTGAACCAGATTGCAATCGCCTATGAGCAAAAACTTATAGACCGGAAGTTGGCGTTCTGCATGTTTGGGGAAGCCATAAATGGGTTTGTAGGGTATTTTAAGCCAATGATCCTCAAGTACCGAAAAAGCAAAAACGGCCCGGCTCTCTTGAGGTTGTGTGCTAAATGGGAGGAAAATGAACCTTCATAACATTACGTCACCCTCGGGCTTGACCCGAGGGTCCATGGCGACAGGAAGATGGATACTCGGGTCAAGCCCGAGCATGACGAAGGTGGTAATGCAAGTATGACGAAGTTGGGATGCCTGAGTATGACGAAAGTTAAAACCAGGTGTTTGACTAACAAGTGAATGAAATCTCTAAGCTTCCCTCCCCCTTGTGGGGAGGGATTGAGGGTGGGGGGAGAGAAAATAATGAATGAAAGAAAACAAAATGACTGACCCATTATTCCATATGATATCCGACGGGCCACGCCCTGTTGCGCCGTTTAGCCATGCGGTTGAAACGGACGGATTTGTGTTTGTAACCGGGCAGATGCCCACGGACCCGAACGCGCCAGATGCGCCGTTGCCTGAAGGCATTGAAGCGCAGACGCATCGGGTCATCGCGAACCTAAAAATTGTTCTTGAAGGCGTTGGGTTGGACCTGTCGCACATCTTGATGGCGCGGATATATCTCACTGAGTTTTATCGGGACTATGATGAAATGAATGAAAATTGGCAGAGTTATTTTCCCGTGGATCGCCGCCCCGCGCGAACGACAATCGGCGTCACCGGGTTGGCCTTACACGCGCTGGTGGAAGTTGATTTGGTAGTCAAGCGGCCGGAGGGGAAATGATAGTTTTTCCTACATCGTCATTGCGAGAAGCGAAGCGACGAAGCAATCCAGTGGTCACGCATATTGACGCTAACATTCTGGATTGCCGCGCATCTTGCGATGCTCGCAATGACGCAGAGGGTTTGACATGAAAATTCTCGTCCTTGGCGGATACGGATTGATCGGAAGCTCAATCGTGCGTGCATTGTTGGATGCGGTGCAGGGAGATGCGGGACATGGGGATGCGGGGCATGGAGATGCGGGCCACGATGTGATTGGCCTTGGCCGCAAGCCCAAAAAGGGTGTGGCGGTGTTCCCCGATGTGCGTTGGATCGGGGCGGATATTGGTGTGTTATTGACGCCAGAGGATTGGGCGGCGCATTTGGCTGGCATCGATGCGGTGGTCAATGCGTCCGGTGCTTTGCAATCTGGACCACGGGACGATTTGGGTGCCTCCCAACGTGATGCGATTGTTGCATTGGTGGCCGCATGTGAAACCGCTGGGGTACAGAATTTTGTACAAATATCGGCGCCCGGTGCTGTGCCAGACGCCGAGACAGAATTCTTGCGCACCAAGGCGGTGGCTGATGAGGCGTTGCGACAATCATCCCTGAACTGGACGATATTCAAACCCGGTTTGGTGATTTCCCCCGTTGCCTATGGGGGCACGTCATTGCTGCGCATGGTGGCGGCGTTTCCGCTTATTCAACCGATGGCACTGGCTAACGCACGGGCGCAAACGGTGGGCGTTGATGAGGTAGCTGAGGCCGTTGTGATGGCAATCAGTGAACCAAAACTGGCGGGTCAAGAGTTCGATTTGGTTGAGGCGGAAGCGCCCACGGTCGAAACGATAATTCTGTCGTTCCGCAAATGGCTCGGGTTTGGTAATCCATGGTTCGTTTTACGTCTTCCAGCATTTGTCGCTGTTTTTATCGGTTGGTTGGCCGACATCGCGGGACTGCTTGGTTGGCGCGCGCCGTTGCGCTCAACGGCGATGAAGGTGCTGTTTCGCGATGTGATCGGCGATCCGGCACCATGGAAAAAGGCGACGGGCCGGGTGGTGAAACCTTTGGCAGAGACTTTGACAGCATTGCCCGCGACCCCGCAAGAGCGGCTTTATGCGCGGCTGAAATTATTGTTTCCGTTTGCGCTGGTCTTACTGTCAGGGTTTTGGATTGCATCGGGCATTATTGGATTTATCAGCCACAATTCAGCGGTGGCGCTTGTTGCGCAGCAGCTCGGCCAGCCGCTTGCCGATATGGCCGTTCGGGCAGGCTCAGTGCTCGACATCGTCATTGGGGTTGGGATTTTGTTCCGCAAGAGTTTTGTTTGGGCATGCCTTGGGGCTGTTGGTCTGTCGCTCTCCTATTTGGTGATTGGCACAATTGTCACCCCTGAAATTTGGACCGATCCGATGGGGCCGTTCGTGAAAGTTCTCCCCGGCATCGGCTTGGCGCTGATGCTCGCCAGCATGGGGGATGAGCGTTAAAATGGAATATGTTGATATTTTGAAATGGCTGCACATTTTGGGGGCAATCGTGTTGATCGGCACCGGGGCGGGCATCGCATTTTTTATGATGATGGCTCAACGTACGGGGAATATTGTGGTGATCGCGCACACCGCATCAATTGTTGTGGTGGCCGACTGGTTATTCACCGCCTCGGCGGCCATCATTCAGCCGATTACTGGCACCTTGTTGGCGTGGGAAAGGGTTGGAATTTGACTGAGCCGTGGATTTTTACCGCCATCGGGTTGTATGTTTTTGTGGGTGTTTTTTGGTTGCCGGTGATCTGGATTCAGCATCAATTGCGAGATTTGGCCAATGAGGCACTAAAAAATGAAACGCCACTTCCAGATATGTACCACCGTTTGTTTCGCGCGTGGGTGTTTTGTGGGTTTCCGGGGTTCTTCGCCATTTTGGGAATCCTATGGTTGATGGTCGCCCAACCGGGTTTTGGAGTTTAAGGAATTAAAATGTTCAAGAAGATATTGATTGCAAATCGTGGGGAAATTGCCTGTCGGGTGATAAAATCGGCACAGGAAATGGGCATTAAAACGGTGGCGGTTTATTCTGATGCGGACCGGGTTGCGTTGCATGTTCGTCTTGCGGATGAGGCGGTGTATATCGGGAACTCCCCGGCCGCTGAGAGCTATTTGCTTGGTGATAAAATCATTGCGGCATGCAAGGAAACCGGGGCTGAGGCTGTGCATCCGGGCTATGGCTTTTTAAGTGAAAACGCGGTGTTTTGTGGTCAACTCACCGATGCGGGGCTGGTGTTTATTGGTCCGCCACCCAAGGCGATAAAAGCCATGGGGGACAAAATAACCTCCAAAAAGATCGCTGCCGAGGCGGGCGTTGCCACGGTGCCGGGGCATATGGGTTTGATCGAAGATGCCGATGAAGCGGTGAAAATCGCCCGGCAAATTACCTATCCAGTGATGATCAAAGCGTCCGCGGGGGGCGGGGGCAAGGGCATGCGTGTGGCCTATAATGATGCGGAGGCGCGGGAGGGTTTTGCGCGCTCAAAATCGGAGGCGGCTTCATCATTTGGGGATGATCGGATATTTATTGAAAAGTTCATTGAAGACCCGCGCCATATTGAAATTCAGGTGCTGGCTGATGCCCACGGGAACTGCATTTATTTAGGGGAGCGGGAATGCTCCATCCAGCGACGTCATCAAAAGGTAATCGAAGAAGCACCCAGCCCGTTTTTGGACGAGGTAACGCGAAAATTGATGGGTGAACAGGCGGTTGCCTTGGCCCAAGCGGTTGATTATGCCAGTGCTGGAACCGTGGAGGTTATCGTTGATAAAGACCGTAATTTCTACTTCTTGGAGATGAATACGCGCCTTCAGGTGGAGCATCCGGTGACTGAAATGATCACCAATGTTGATCTGGTGGAGCAGATGCTGCTCGTTGCGGCGGGGGAAAAACTGACGCTTGCTCAGGATGATGTGACACTCACCGGATGGGCCATGGAAAGCCGGATATACGCGGAGGATCCCTATCGCAATTTCTTGCCGTCCGTGGGGAGGTTGAGCCGCTATCGTCCGCCAGCGGAAATCGTGGAAAACGAGCTGGAAGTGCGCAATGATACCGGCGTGTTTGAGGGGGGAGAAATCTCCACTTTTTACGATCCGATGATCGCTAAATTATGCACCTGGGCACCGGATCGTACAAAGGCGATCGAAGCGATGGCGGATGCGTTGGATGTATTTGAAATTGAGGGTGTGGGCCATAATATCCCGTTTTTGCAAGCGGTGATGGGGCAAGAGCGTTTTCAAAAAGGCAATCTGACCACCGGGTATATCGCGGAGGAATTTCCGGACGGGTTTGCCGGTGTGGCACTTGATACGCAAACGCTGCATGAGATTGCGGCATTTGCGGCCTGTGCGAAAATCGTTCAGGAAGCACGCAAAAATAATGGGGCAAAAACGCATTTGCAAGCGGTGATGATGGGGGACATGCGTTGGGACTTTGATATCGAGAAGCGTGATGATCTGTTTATGGTTGCTCTATCAGGCGCGCAATCTGAACTTGTGCTGGATTGGCAACCGGGACAAACGTTGGGGACGTTTAGTATTGGTGATGTGACGCGAACGGCCAAAATCAATCCCATCACTGGCGGCTTTTCCATTCGATATCGCGGGGCCGATATGGTGATGAAGGTGGTGACGCCGCGTATTGCGGATCTTATGAAATTGATGCCGGTTAAAATTCCCCCTGATATGAGTAAATTTTTGCTTTGTCCGATGCCCGGCGTTGTTGTGGGGCTTGATGTGGCAGAAGGAGATGTTGTGGAAGATGGGCAAGCCCTGGCTGTGGTTGAGGCTATGAAAATGGAGAATGTACTTCGGGCAGAAAAGCGCGCTCGGGTGAGCAAAATATTGGCCGGTGTGGGGTCGGTATTGGCGGTAGATGCGGTAATTTTGGAGTTTGAAGAGGTATAAGCATGGGCTGTGTTGCAATTCCCTTTGTAGGTAACTCAGTGAAAGCGACTTGTCATGAGATTTTGTTCTCTATATGTTCTTTTTTTGATTGGAAAAAGAACATGCAACACGTTAATTTTATTTATGTGGATATGAACAGTTATTTTGCCAGTGTTGAACAGCAGGAGGACCCTGCAATTCGTGGCAAGCCGGTTGGTATTGTCACCATTGCCAAGGGGAATGCGGCATGTATTGCGGCCAGTTATGAGGCAAAGAAATATCTCGTTGGGGTGGGCACGCGAATGCGCGACGCAAAGAAGGCGTGTCCGGGCATTGTTTTGCGTCCCGCCCGCCATGATGTCTATGTGGATTATCATCACAGAATTATCGCGGCGGTGGAAAATATCTATCCCGTTGAAGCGACCCATTCGGTGGATGAGTTTTCCTGTCGCCTGACGGGAATTGACACGGAATTGGAGCGTGCAAAAGCTTTGGCGGAACAAATACGCGCCAGTATTTATGACAAGGTTGGTGTTGCATTGAACTGCTCCATAGGGCTGGGTAGTTCCTTGTTTTTGGCCAAGCTTGCCGGAGAGTTAAAAAAACCAAAAGGGTTGGATTGGCTGACCGTGGAGGATTTGCCGCAAAAAATCGCTCATTTGCGGTTGAAAGATTTGCCCGGTGTTGGTCGGAGCATGGCAAAACGGTTGGTTGCGGCCAACATTAACAGTGTGCCCGAACTTTATGCCATGACACCTAAACATGCGCGAAAAGTTTGGAACAATGTGAATGGGGAACGGTTTTTGCTGGCATTGCAGGGGAAAGACATCCCCCCCGTTCAAACCAAATCCAGCTCATTGGGGCATTCGCAAATTCTGTCCCCCATCAATCGCGTGCCTAAAAATGCCCGTCTTGTGGCGCGGCGGCTTTTGATTAAAGCGGCTACTCGCTTGCGGCGGTCCGGATTTTTTGCCGCCCAATTGTATCTATCGGTTAAGTGCGCGCAACGGGGACGCCGGTCTGTTCAGTGGAAAATTTCTCTGACTCAGGATAGCTTTTATCTGCTGGGTTTGTTCAATGAAATGTGGGCAGAACTGGCCCCTCTTAAGCCTTTGTCAGTTTCGGTGATGCTAGGTGGTTTTGTGGATCGATATCATTGTAGCGCTGATTTGTTCATAGAGCGCAGTGCCCCCGGTGCGCCCACCAAACGCGAGGTGCTTTGTTCGCAGGTGGATCGGCTAAACCAGCGTTTTGGGCAGGACACGATTATTTACGGGGAAAAACAGGTGGAGATTGCGCCCTATACGGGGGCAAAAATTGCCTTTGGACGCATTCCAACGGTTGAGGAATTTAAGGATTAAGCAGGATGGCATATCGGGTGACAGGATTATGAAAACCATTAAACCAGCGACGTATGAGAAATGGGCTGAGCTTGCTCAAAAAGAACTCAGGGATCGCCCCCTTGATGATCTTGAAAAGGATTATGGGGGCTTAAAAGTTCGTGCCGCTTATTTTGCTGAAGACGCTCCGGACAATATGGATGCGCAAAGTCCGGGTGTTGCGCCGTTTACGCGCGGGGTGCGGGCCTCGATGTACGCAAACCGTCCCTGGACGATCCGTCAATATGCCGGGTTTTCCACAGCGCAGGAAAGCAATGCGTTTTATCGTAAAAATCTGGCCGCCGGGCAAAAAGGCTTGTCGGTGGCGTTCGATCTAGCGACCCATCGGGGATATGACAGTGACCACCCAAGGGTTACCGGGGACGTGGGCAAGGCCGGGGTGGCGATAGATTCCATTGAAGATATGAAAGTTCTTTTTGAGGGTATTCCCCTTGATGAAATGTCGGTTTCGATGACCATGAACGGCGCGGTTATTCCCGTGATGGCGATGTTTATCGGGGCGGCGGCGGAGCAGGGGGTGAGCGTCGACCAGCTTTCCGGCACCATTCAAAATGATGTGCTCAAAGAGTTTATGGTGCGCAATACCTATATCTATCCCCCCGCGCCCTCCATGCGGATTGTGGGGGATATTATCGGGTTTTCAGCCGCGAACATGCCCAAATTTAATTCCATTTCGATTTCCGGGTATCATATGCATGAGGCGGGGGCCACGGCGGTGCAGGAGCTGGCTTATACGCTGGCTGATGGTATGGAATATGTACGTGCTGCGATGGGGCGGGGGTTGGATATTGATGTATTTGCACCCCGGTTGAGTTTCTTTTTTGGCATTGGCATGAATTTCTTTTTAGAAATTGCCAAGCTTCGGGCGGCGCGCCAACTCTGGGCCGGTATCATGATGGACCTGGGGGCAAAAGACCCGCGCTCGACAATGCTCAGAACCCATTGCCAAACCTCTGGTGTGTCGCTGACCGAGCAGGACCCGCACAATAATATTGTGCGTACGGCGTTTGAAGCCATGGCAGCCACCTTAGGGGGAACGCAAAGTCTGCACACAAATTCGTTTGATGAAGCGATTGCTTTACCCACCGATTTTTCAGCCCGGATTGCCCGCAACACGCAGTTGATTATGCAACATGAAACTGGAATTACCGATGTGGTCGATCCCTTGGGTGGTTCATACTATATCGAAGCGCTGACGGCAGATTTGGTCGCTAAGGCCGGGGAAATGATCAGCGCGGTTGAAGATGAGGGCGGTATGACCAAAGCGGTGGAGGCTGGTACGCCTAAAATGGCCATCGAAGAAGCCGCCGCCCAACGTCAGGCGCGGGTGGATAAGGGGGAGGACGTTATTGTTGGCGTGAACCGTTTTGTGCTTGAGGATGAGGAAGCGATTACGACCCGCGAAATTGATAACAATAAGGTGCGCGACGAACAAATTGCGCAACTGAAGAAAATCAAACAAACTCGGGACGGCGTGCGCGTTGCCCAAACGCTGTCGGCGTTGACCGAATGCGCCAAATCAGAAACAGGAAATGAGACCGGTAACTTGTTGGAGTTTGCCATTGAGGCGGCCAAGGCGCGGGCGACTTTGGGGGAAATATCCAGTGCCATGGAGGAAGTTTTTGGTCGGCATGCGGCGACCCCCAAGGTGATTTCGGGCATATATAACCAGGCTTACGAAGGTGACTCGGAGTATATAGAGTTGCAAAATCGCATCGGGGCATTTCGCGCGACCCATGGGGGTCGTTCGCCTTCGATCTTTATCGCTAAAATGGGACAGGACGGGCATGACCGTGGGGCAAAAATTATAGCCACGGCGTTTGCTGATATGGGATTTGGAGTACATTTTGGCGCTTTGTTTGAAACAGCGCGCGAAGTGGCGGCCCATGTTAAACAAATGGGAGTGGACGCGGTTGGCGTTTCTTCATTGGCGGCGGGACATAAGACGCTGGTGCCTGAACTCATAGATTTGTTGGCTGATCAGGGGCAGGTTCATGTGCCGGTTGTTGTGGGGGGTGTCATCCCGGAAACCGATTATGAGTTTTTGCTTGAGGCGGGGGTAGCTGAGATTTTTGGCCCCGGCACCAATGTGCTTGAGGCGGCGTTTTCTGTGCTTAACCGAATTGAAGGAAAGGCGACAAATCAGTGAATAAATCTAAAAGTAAAACCCTTCCCCCCACCCTTAACGCCTCCCCACGAGGGGGGAGAGAAAAGAAAGGAAATGAAGTGTTATGATCGGGAAGCTTAATCATGTGGCCATCGCGGTGCCCGATTTGGACGCGGCAATTGCCAAGTATCGGGACCTGTTGGGGGCAAAGGTTTCTGAGCCGCAAAATTTACCTGAACACGGGGTCACGGTGGTATTTGTTCTGCTGGACAACACAAAAATTGAATTGCTATACCCTTTGGGCGAAGCGTCACCAATTGCCGGATATTTAGCTAAGAACCCGAGCGGTGGGGTGCATCATTTATGTTTTGAGGTCGTGGATTTGGCGGAGGCGACAGATAGGCTTGTTCGATCTGGTGTGCGCGTGTTGGGGGATGGGAAACCCAAAACTGGTGCCCATGGTTTGCCAGTAGTGTTTTTGCATCCCAAGGATTTTGATGGCACGCTGATCGAATTGGAAGAGGTGGCGGGATAAATATTAAATCCAGCGCCGTACCCGTTGCTTATAGACCTTATAATCTTCACCAAAACTGGCGGCGAGCGCCCGCTCTGCAGGTATAATCTGAAAGCGATTCATATAGAGGACAAAGCCGGTAATCAGTAGAAGTGAGAAGAAATTTTCCAGATAAAAGGCCCAGCCAACCAACACGAGAAGGTCGCCCAGATAGATGGGGTTGCGGGTGAAATTATATAGGCCAGATGTCACAAGGGCCGATGAATCTTCAGGCTTCATGGGGTTGATGGTTGTGTGGGCCTTAAAGAAGAAGAATCCGGAAATCAGCATTAATAAAACGCCAAGACCGATGAATAATTTGCTGCCCAAATCGGAAAATTGGGCGAAAACTGTAAATTCCGGTGTGATGGAAGCCAGTCCCCACATGAGTGTGCCGCAAATCAGAGTGACGAGGGGAGGGATAATTTTGAGTTCTAGACTTTGCATATATCAGTCCCCGAAATGTTCGTTTGCCAAGGTGAGGAAAGTGTCACCCCGCTGTTCAAAATTATCAAACTGATTGAAGGATGGGGCGCCGGGAGACAAGAGCAACACGTCAAATTGATCGGGGTCTTTCTTTAACGCTACAAAAATATCCGCTAGATTATCGACCTGATGAATGGGGTATTCAATTTCTTCCCTGTCTAGCATATCGATGATGCGATGACCGGTATCGGGCAAAAGCCAAAGGCTTGTAATATCCGCATTTCTCAGACAATTGGCTAAGCTAGAATAGTTCTGCCCGCGATCAAATCCACCGACAATTAAAGCGGTATTTTGTTCGCTATAGGACAGAATGGCCGCTTTTGTAGCTTGCGGGTTGGTGGCGATGGAATCATTGACAAAGATTTTGGCGCTGGTTTGATATTCCTGCAATCGATGGGGCAAAGGCACGAAATCTGCGATACCCTCTAGAATTTCGGGCTCACTGGCACCCACCCCAAGGCATATACGTGCGGCCAACAGGGCATTTTGCAAGTTATGCGCGCCCTTTAGTTTTGAATTTTCCACTTGTTGATCTAGGGCCATTTCAAATTCCTCGGATAATTCTGGGGCGGCATGCACTAATTCTTTGGGTGGTTGGGGCAGGCTGTAATGGCTGGTTGCCTGGGGAGAAATTACGCATTGATAGGGGGCCATGCGACGCAAAATTCTTAATTTGTCATTGAAATATTGTTCTTCATTCCTGTGCCAATCCAGATGTTCAGGGAATAATGAGGTGATGCCAATAAAATCGGGGTTAAGTCGCAGGTCAGCACATTGGAAAGAAGAGAGTTCGAGCACGTAAAATTTGTGTTTATCCATCTCCAGCGGTGGGACGCCGATATTCCCACCAAGCCCAATATCAAATCCGGCTGTTTTTAGAATTGTATGGATAAGTTTGGCTGTGGTGCTTTTGCCTTTGGTGCCAGTGATTGCGATTACTTTTGCATCCCCACGACGAGCCTCAGCCCATATGTTGACGTTGGTGGTGACGTGAACGCCGGCCTCTTTGGCGGCGATAATCTCGCCCTTATAAATGGAGACACCGGGGGAGCGAACAAGTGTTGCATAACGCCCCTCAGCAAAGGCTTTGCCCAAATCTTCTACCGGGATTTGTGGGGTGTTTTCCATATTGATTTCGCCCTTATCCACGCATACATGAACTTCAAGCTCTGGGAAG
This sequence comes from Alphaproteobacteria bacterium, assembly GCA_024279675.1. GTDB lineage: Bacteria > Pseudomonadota > Alphaproteobacteria > Rhizobiales > Devosiaceae > DROE01. The sequence goes on along the minus strand of JAJRRG010000166.1, from coordinate 2,135 downwards.
TTTTTGGCGAGATAGGCACGGGTTGAAATTGCTTCGCGCCCGGCGCCGTACAGGAGGATTGGCCCTTTAATTGGCATGGATGATTTCTCTTAAATTTATTGCTGTTGATGCAAGTTGTTCGGGGATGAATGCAAAAGCTCTGGTATTTGGTGAATTGTACTATCTTTCATCAGATCATCCCAAGCCGCAATCATTTTTTTCTCCCCATAAAAAGTCACAATTTCTGCACTTAGTTGTTTGACGACGATATCGTCTCGCCAATGGGGGTGCGTACTTAGGTGAAAAAGTGCCGCCGCAGCTTCCAGAGTTTCACCCACGCACTCCCACGGTTTTTGTTCTCCAAGTCCAACAAGTTGGCGATAGGTGTCGATGTTTTTTCCATGGGAAAGGGGATTGTCCCCAAAGATATTATTCAGGCGTTGGGGGGACATGAAGGGGGTAAAGACTAGAAAAACAAACAGACATTTTGGACAGGTGGTGCACCAAATAATGTCTGGATTTTTAGATGTTCGGGTCTGTTTGAAATTGTTGTTGCAGCTGGAAAAATTTTGATCATAACGGATTTCGTCTGCAAAGATTTTGGCGATCTTTAGTTCCGACATGGGCCGTAATAATGAAAAATAATTGAGTGCGCCATGGGTTGTTTCAAACAGTGTGTCGGCGAATAATTGCTCAAACTCATAACTCTTTGAGTGCTGATGATTAACTTGGCGCCCATCGAAATCTATATTGCCTTCACTTGCTGAACGCTCGTTAGACAGGATAATCTGAGTGTAGCCGAACAGGTGTGCGCTAAGGGCGGCAATCATGGAATTAATGGCGGTGGAGGGCATATGTCCGTTGTAAAAACCATCTTTGGTGCTGAATTCAATCATCGTTTTATCCAAAACACGTTGGACATAAAGGGGTGGGCGATCCATGGCTTTTATACAGGCGATGATCGGCCCCTTGGGGTTAACGGCAAACGGCGTGAAATTCTGCTTCGCCTTGTCCATCAATTGAACAGAAACTAGGCTGTCTTTGCCCCCACCAATCAGCACAAGACTTCTGCCCGCTCGTTTTGGGAGCGGTGGCAGTATGGGGAATGAAGACGTTTCCCCAACGATCTTGAGTTTGCCAAACCTGTGCAAATTATTGCGCGCATAAAATTCCCCCAGACCATTTTCGTAAATGTCGAGTATTAGGGTTTTTTGTTGGGCACTGAGGGGGAAATGGGGATGAGAAATTGTGAGCGGGGCCAGCAGTTTGAAATAACTGACCCCAAGGATGCAAGCGCATAAGTTTAACAGATTTTGAAATTCTGCTCTATCGCTCGTCGCCAGAGAATATCCATTCGGGAAGTGCAGTGTTTCGCAAAAATTATGGTCGCCCAGTTTATAGGTGAATTTTGCGATGCCCGTTTCAATATCAAAAGTCGGTTGTTCAATAATAAATTGCATAAAAGCCAAACCTAATAGATGCGCAATTGCAAACGTTGCACAATGCTTTCCCCCACGCGCTGAAAGCCATATTCGCGCATGGTACAGCTCCAGCGATGTTGGAGCTTTTCGATTTGGAACAGATTATACCGAGCCGGAGGCGTATTGCTGGTTGGACAGGAAGAAGCGGCAGCTACACCAATAACGGGAACTTTGTCATCTGGGCCGTCAATGGAATGCACGCTGGAAATATGGGTATGCCCGTGCAGCACCAGTTCGGCACCATGTTCGGCGATGATTTTGCGGAACAGGCGCGCGCCAATTAGACCCTTACGATAGGGACGGGTAAATTCTTTGTTGGGGGGGTGATGGATAGCCACAATACGAAAAAACCCGGCGTCTTTCAGGATATCCAGGCATTGGGCGAGGCGCTGGGCCTGTTGCTTATCAAACAGCCCCGCCGCAATAAAGGGGGGGGTGGCAATGGCACTGGAACAGCCAATAATTGCGGCATCACCTACGCGGCGCACAAAGGGATAGGGTGCCTCGTCCAGCGTTTCCCCCGTGGCATAGGCACCATAGGCGAGGCGCGCCTTATCCAGCGTGCCGGGTAAATAGGCATCATGGTTTCCCGGTACCACACACACATGGGCCGGGTTGCCAACACCTTTGAGCCAGTTGGCCGCATTTATTGTTTCTTCAGGCAGGGCCAGATTT
>JAJRRG010000009.1 GCA_024279675.1 Alphaproteobacteria bacterium | reverse complement strand
CCTGACCCTGAACTTAAGGAAAATACCATGCGCGTTGTGCTCGAAATAATATTAATGATTATGGATCTTTACTGGTGGGTACTTATCGCCATGATCGTTCTGAGTTGGCTGATCAGTTTCAATGTCATCAACACGCGAAACCAATTTGTCGCCTCAATCTCACAGGTGGTTACAGCTCTGACCGAACCATTGCTAAAGCCAATTAGGAGATATATTCCCTCAATCGGCGGTCTTGACCTGTCCCCCATAATCCTATTCATCGGATTGTATTTTGCCCGTCGAGTGATTGTTGTCTATATCTATCCAAATGTATTTTAACCAAACATTTGCTTCCCTTTAGCCAAACAAAAAACGGCATTTGCCTGAGGGTATGGGTAACACCCAACGCTTCGCACGACAAAATCGAAGGCATTGTCATCCGTGACAATGACCTTACAGTTTTGCGTATGCGCGTGACGGCGGTCCCCGACAAAGGAAAGGCCAACAAAGCTCTTATCACTCTATTGGCCAAACAATTATCAATTCCGAAAAGCAGTATTTCTGTCACATCTGGACTTACGTCCAGACAAAAAACCCTGACATTCACAGGGGATGCACAACACCTATTTCAACTCATGGAGCAATTCTTGTCTCAAATGCAGACAATTTAGTTGGCGTTTTTTGCCATCTCTATCGAATCCAGCACAACTTTGCGCGCTTCCTCAATCCCGACAACCTTGTCAATTTTGGCCCACTTGCCCGGTTCAAGATCCTTATAATGGGTAAAGAAGTGCACCATTTTCTGGATTTCGATTTCAGGCATATCCGAAACATCTTTAATATTGTCATAGGTCGCTGTGAGTTTGGAAACCGGTAGAGCAATCAGCTTTTCATCCCGCCCCCCATCATCTTCCATCAACAAAACCCCGATCGGACGGCACCGAATAACACCACCGGGAATAATCGGCCTTGTATTCATCACCATAACATCAAGCGGATCTCCATCACCGCACAGGGTATGGGGCACAAATCCATAATTGCCCGGATAACGCATGGGCGTAAAAAGAAAACGGTCTACAAACAGCGCATCACTGTCCTTATCAAATTCATATTTGATCGGTTCGCCCCCGATCGGCACCTCAATAATAACATTAATATCGTCCGGGGGATTTTTACCGATAGAAATTTTTGAAATATTCATTTGACCTTCAGTCCTATTTTACCATGTTCAACAAGCTGATATTTCCAACCCGTAATGCGTTCAAAAATGTTCTGGACTAGGAAGCGACATAATTGCAAGACTTATTAGGGCTAGGGTCAATAAATCATAAGGTGGGAAACAATAATTATGAGTAATATAAACAATTTAAGCCAAAAAAATGCATTCCTTCCTCTCATTGTAATCTTCTCAATGTTAGGTGCCAATTCTGGTTTTGCCCAACAAGCCCAAGTGGATGTGCCCCGTGACATCAGTTCTGCCTATACATCTCTTGACTTGGAAAAGTGCCACCTAATCACCCAGGCTGAATTGGGTATGCCTGAACTTACCATAGAAGAAATGGGAACCATGGGCGGCCAGTGGCTATGTCAGGGATATAATAAATCCATTGTTTATGTGGCCGAGGGCGATTTGCGCATGGTCGTATCCTACGGTGAGGACGCACTGAATGAGCGCGCTTCAAACCAAACTCTCCCCGCGTTTAACTTTGTCGGCGATACTCTGGAATGGCGTTTGCGCACCGAGCAATCCTCCGCCTCTGCAACCCCCGAACAGGTGCCCTTTGCCACCATCTTGCGCTGGCATACCGAAAGTGGGGACATGGCACAGGATAAAGGCGAAATCCTGATTGTCACGAAAATTGAACCGGGCAATACCTGTCATGTGGCCCATATTGATGCCAAATTAACCCCCAACGCCAATCAGGTCGCCCGCGATTTTGCCGACCATGAAGTGGATGGATTTAATTGCAAAAAAGATGATATTTTTTATGTACCAAGTTAAGTTATGTTCTCAATGAAATACCAACTCAACAAAATCAAAAATCACAACATCCTCTATGTCATGGCCGTGGATGCCGAATATGGGGAGCATCTCAAAAAATGCTTCAAGCCCCTATTCATTGGCGTCGGGCCGGTTGAGGCTGCCATGTCATTAACCCGAGCATTATGTGAACTTGAAAGTAAAAACTCAAAACCAAATCTAATCGTTTCGCTTGGTTCCGCGGGCTCGCGCGCCTTAAATCAAACCGAAGTTTATCAGGCCAGTTCAGTCTCTTATCGTGATATGGATGCATCTTTGCTGGGCTTTGCCAAAGGCTTGACCCCCTATCTAGATTTACCGGCAAACCTAGATCTACATCCACAATTGTCAAATGTTGCCAGTGCAACTCTATCAACAGGCGCTAAAATCATTTCGGGCACAGATTATGACGATATAGAAGCTGACATGGTGGATATGGAAACCTTTGCCCTCAAACGGGTCTGCCAGACATTTGATTTACCCCTCATTGCCCTGCGCGGTATTTCCGACGGTGACGAAGAACTTGAAGGCCATCATAGCTGGACACAGTATTTACACATCATAGATGAAAAACTAGCGGCAATTGTCACCCAGCTTGAGGACCGCATCGCCAGGGGCAAACTTAAACTTTAGCAAAAAATGCCAATATCCTAAGTTAAGTCCCTAGCTCGCAACACCTTTTTCCATCGCCTGAGCCGCGCGCATGGCGCGTTTACGATCATGGGGATCCATATGAATTTTGCGCAGACGAATAGATTTGGGCGTAATTTCCACATATTCATCGTCAGAAATATAGCCTAGGGATTGTTCCAATGTCAGGCGCTTTGGCGTGGTCAACCGCACCGCTTCATCCTTGGAAGATGTACGAATATTGGTCAATTGCTTGCCCTTGAGCGGGTTCACTTCCAGATCATTGCCCCGAGTGTGTTCACCAATAATCATCCCCACATAAACCGGAACACCAGAATCAATCAGCATCGCCCCACGATCTTCCAGATTAAACAACGCATAGGGCACTGAAGTCCCTTGTCCGTTGGAGATTAGTACCCCAGTACGACGACCCGGCAACGCCCCTTTGAAGGGAACAAATTCATGAAACACCCGGTTAAAGATTGCGGTTCCGCGTGTATCGCTCATCAATTCAGGCTGATACCCGATCAAGGCGCGTGTGGGCACATGCAATGTCAGACGAGTCCGGCCGGTACCAGAGGGACGCATATCAACAAGTTCCCCTTTCCGTTCGGTCAGCTTTTGCACAACAGCGCCCGAATGTTCATCATCAACGTCGACGATAACCTCTTCTACAGGCTCCAACTTTTTACCATCTTTTTCGCGAAATAATACACGTGGACGACCAACCGTTAGCTCAAACCCTTCGCGCCGCATGGTTTCAATGAGTACGGCCATTTGCAATTCGCCACGGCCCGAAACTTCAAAACTGTCCCCATCTTCGCCACGTTTCATTTCAATGGCCACATTGCCCTCAGCCTCACGCGCCAGACGATCTCCGATTACTCGGCTTTGCACCTTATCGCCCTCTTTCCCCGCAAGGGGTCCATCATTTATCCGAAACGTCATAGACAATGTTGGGGGATCAATAGGTTGAGCTTTAAGAGCTTGAGTAACACTGGTGGCACAAATCGTATCGGCAACCGTGGCTTTTTCCATGCCAGCAATTGAAACAATGTCCCCCGCACGTCCCTGCTCAACAGGTTGACGTTCAAGGCCTCGAAACGCCAAAACCTTAGACACGCGCGCTTTCTCAATGACTTTTCCATCTCGGCTTAGCGCATGCACACTATCCGTTGCCTGAACCTGCCCGGACAAAATCTTACCGGTCAAAATTCGCCCAAGGAATGGGTCTCGCTGAATGGTCGTCACCAACATACGAAACGAACCCTCTTCAATACTTGGGCGTTTCACATGTTCAAGCACCTTATCCAGAAGTGGCCCAACACTGTCCTTTGGTCCCTCGGGATCAGCAGACATCCATTCATTTTTCGCAGAACCGTAAAGCACTGGAAAATCAAGCTGTTCTTCGTTCGCTTCAAGGGCCACAAACAGGTCAAACACCTCATTGAGCACCTCATCATGGCGCTCATCGGGCTTATCAATCTTGTTGATCGCTACGATGGGGCGCAAGCCAAGTGCCAACGCTTTTGCCAACACAAATTTTGTTTGCGGCATCGGCCCTTCGGCAGCATCGACCAGCAACACAACCCCATCAACCATTGATAAGATACGTTCAACTTCACCGCCAAAATCCGCATGCCCCGGCGTATCCACAATATTGATCCGCGCCTGTTTCCACACCAGCGACGTCACCTTTGCCAAAATAGTAATCCCACGCTCTCGTTCAAGATCATTGGAATCCATCATCCGTTCCTGGGTATGCTGATTGTCCCGGAACAGGCCTGAAGATTTCAGGAGAACATCGATAAGGGTAGTTTTACCGTGATCAACGTGGGCAATGATTGCAATGTTGCGCAAGGACATGGGACAGGCCATTCTTTTAGGGACAGGAAATATTGGAAAATCTAGGCTGACCTTAACTTAAGCCCTAACAAAGCACAAGCAAATTCGAGCCCGCCTAAGTTCAGTGGGCAATTATAAGTCCATCACCCGATCAAGAGGAGCGTCGGAAAGTTTAATGCCAGCCTTGTCAGCTGCGCGTAACTCCACAGTTCTTAGAAGTTCGCGAATTGAATGCTGCGGCAGTGCAGCACTAAACAAATGCCCTTGAACTTCCTGGCATCCCAACTCGCGCATAAAATCAAGTTGGCATTCTTTATTTACCCCATGGGCATTCATGGTGATGCCCAAGGACTGTCCTAAACCAACAATAGCTTTGGCAATCTCTCTGTTTTCCTGACTACCAGAAACGTCGGAGACAAATGAACTATCCAAGTTTATTTTATCAAAAGAAAACAGACGTAAATTATTCAGACTGGAATTTTCTTTTCCAAATTCATCCACACCGATCAATACCCCAAGCGCGCGAATTTCTTTTAGAATTTTCACCGTTTGAGCTGTATTCTTGACAAGATGAACTTCACTGATCCCCACCTCAAGGCGTGCGGGGTCAAAATTCGTTTTTTCTATAGCGTTCTTGATGAAACTAACCAGATTATTTTGCCCAAATTGTACCGTTGACAAATTAATAGTCAGGCGCACCTGTGCAGGCCAAGTGTTGGCTTGCACCAGTGCTTCTTCAATAACCCAACCAATTAACTTATTGTTCATACCAGTCTCTTGCGCAATTTGCACAAAATCATCAGACAATAAGCTACCCAATTTTGGATGATTCCAGTTTATAATCGCCTCACAGGAGCTAATTCGGTTGCTTTCAAGCTCTAAGGTGGGCGCATAGGTTAAATAGAACTGCCCCTTATCAAGGGCCCTCTTAAGGTCATGTTCCATATTTCGACGGAAGTGAATGTCCGCATCCATCCCTTTTTCAAAGAAACGAAACCCTCCTCGTCCCTCATCCTTTGATCGATAAAGTGCTCTATCAGCATTTTTCATCAATGCCGCACCATCATTGCCATCCGATGGAGAAACTGCAATTCCCACGGACGCACCCACTCGAATGCGATGTCCTTCAACTGACATGGGTGTTTCAAATTCATTTAGGATTCGTTGAGCCACAAGGGAGGCCTGTTCAGGCCTATCTATCGGACCCACAAGTATAACAAATTCATCGCCCCCCATGCGCGCCACAATTTCATGGTCGCGCACAGCATTCTTTAATCTTGCCGCAACTTGTTTCAGAACCTCATCGCCAACCCCATGGCCAAGGCTATCGTTTATTTCTTTGAAATGATCCAAGTCCAAGCAAAGAATTGCCATTTGTTCTCCGCGCACAATCCGCGACTCTGCCTTTTCGATGTACTCGGCAAAAAAAGTACGATTGGGGAGATTAGTCAAAGCATCATGACGGGCCAAATGACGAATTTCAAGTTCCTTATTCTGCCGCTCCGTCACATCCTCATGGGTTGAAACCCACCCCCCGTCATTTAACGGGCCATAGGAAACTGAAACATGTTGGCCGTTTGTCATTTCCCATACTTTTATCGTGGGTTTATCCCCCTGATTTATGTCAGCGGAAAGGCCATGAACTATTGCATTTAATTCTTCCTTATTGGCAGTTTTTGGTGTCGTACCCACAGTTTCCCGATAATCCATAATGTCCTTAAACAAGACACCGGATTTACCAAATTCCTTTGGCAAGTTATAAATTTCCAGATATGGATCATTACAAATAACCAGTTTTTCTTCCGCATCAAACATCGCCAACCCATGGGCCATGTTATCAACCGCGGCGTTAAACCTGTTGTTTTGAAGCTTTAACTCGCCTTCACGCAAGCGAAGAGCGCTTATGCGCTCACGTTCTTCAGTTACATCCTCATGAAGTGAAACCCAGCCCCCCTCGTCCGTCAATTCATCAATAATAGTATAGGTTTTTCCATTGTTCATTTCATAATCAACAACTTGCGATACGCCAGCCTTAATCGACTTAACGATAAGATCTGTCTCTATTTCAATACCGCCTTTGGGCGCATATCCACTGTTTCTAATCCAAGTGACGATGGAATGAAATGACGTCCCCGGTTGGCTCAAATCATCCGGTAACAAATAGAGTTCGCTATATCTGCGGTTGCAGATAACCAGCTTTTGATCAGCGTCATACATAGCCAACCCATGGGCCATGTTGCCAACCGCGGCATCAAATCGACTATTTTGTAACCTGAGTTCCGCTTCCCGGATTTTAGCCGCCTTTACCCGCATTCTCTCTTGTGTAACGTCCTCATGGGTTGACACCCAGCCCCCGTCCCCGGTCGAACCGTACATGACAGAAATGTGTTTTCCATCCTTGTACTCCCATGTTCGTTTGATAGGGGTTTCTCCAGGTTGTAGCTTCCTCGCGATTTCGATTGTTTCATTTGGCGTGCCGTGCTGATCATCCACTAACCCTATGTTGTCCAAGGATTCCCTATAGGCCACCAATTCAAGTTGCGTCACCCCCGGCTTCGCAAAGCTCTTGGGTAAATGATACATTTCAAGATAAGCATCATTGCAAATAACCAACTTTCCGTCCCGATCAAACATAGCCAAACCATGGGCCATATTATCAACAGCTGCATCAAAGCGATTATTTTGTTGCTTGAGTTCAGCCTCACGTAATTCTAGTGCCTTGGTTTTCTGACGTTCCTCAGTGACATCCGCATGGGTCGATATCCAACCACCACCAACCATCGCGCGATGAAGAATGGATATTGTTTTGCCATTCTCCATCTCAAAATCTTCCATTTGAGGTATTTTTTCACCCATGGATTTTTCAAAGCGCTCATGATGAGCTCTAAGCCCATCCTTATGCAGCATGCCATTTTTTTGACGGCAGACGACAATATCATCAAACGCAGTGCCCGGAACGCTTAAATTCTGTGGTAAGCTATAAAGATCTGCATATTCCTGATTACAAACGACAAGTTTCTTGTTCACGTCAAACATGGCCAACCCATGGGCCATATTGTCAACGGCAGCGTCAAAGCGCGAATATTGCAATTGCAAATCCGCCTCCCGCTTCTTTATCGTCTTTGCTCTTTGCCGCTCAATGGTTACATCCTCATGGGTTGAAACCCAGCCCCCATCTCCTGTAGAATCATACATAACGGAAACATGTTGCCCGTCTTCAAATTCCCAAGTGCGTTTATAAGGCGCATCATCAGGTTTCAGATTTTTAACATGTTCAATAACACTCACCGGGGTTTCATTAGTGTCAGTCACAACGCTTGATTTTGCTAGCGTTGCCCGATGTTTTATAATGTCTTCATATGGCGTTCCGGGTCGTCCAAACCCATGCGATAGCCTGTACATATCCAGATAGGCATTATTACAAATGACCAGTTTTTCATCCGCATCAAACATCGCCAAACCATGGGCCATATTCCCAACAGCAGCATCAAAACGATTGTTTTGCAGTTGAAGTTCCGTTTCGCGAAGTTTTATTTTTTTTAGTCTGATTGCAGTTTCGCTAATATCCTCATGGGTTACAACCCAGCCCACGCCCGCATGATACATTACACCAATGCGTATCGTGCGCCCATCTAGTACTTTTTCCAGATGCACGGGTTGGTTGGCGTCCATATCCCCATAAAAGTCTGCTTTTGCGGCCTCATATACATCATCAAGATTTGCTTCAGGTATTGACCCGGACTCAAGACGATATTCAATAAGGTCACGAAGAGGAAGTCCCTTTTTAACCAACGATTTT
>JAJRRG010000165.1 GCA_024279675.1 Alphaproteobacteria bacterium | reverse complement strand
TCTGGTTCAACAAGTAGCAATCGTCCCATGCATGCTTGGAACCATAAGAACAGCCGGTTGTGGTCCCCCAAAAACCTCAACAGAGCAACCGGTTAATCTTAATGGGTCGTGATACATTGGTGTCACGGCCCTTTTTTGTTGCCTGTTTGGGGCAGAGGGATTGTTCGTGAGGATTGTTGGTGCAATAATTTGGCGCAATGAAGTTAATCTGGATATTTAGCCATTGCTCCTGCTCGACTTTTTTCCATCAGCTTTTCCAAAATAGTCAAATCAATCTGTTCCAATTTTTTGATGTGCAGACATGCTTTTCCCATTTTGTAGGGGCCAAGTTTGTCGAGCAATTGCTGTTGTTCGGGGATTTCTCCACCCAGGTACACAACCAGTGTTGATGCGCGCGAGGCAAACGCGGCCAGGGGCATATCACCTTCGCGACCGGAGGCATATTTATAGTGGTATGAACCAGAGCCAACAATGGAGGTACCCCACATTTTGGCCTTTTCACCGGCGACACGTTCACACATATCCAGCAAGATTTTGGCATCTTCCTGTTTTGCTGCGGGTTGGATCGCCGCGATATAATCGGCGGTGGATTTCTCGTTTGCAGTAGTTTTGTTTTTGGTTGTTTTAATAGCGGTCATGGGGCTAATCCTCAACAATATACCGACCAGATAAATCAGTTGCGGCGCGATGAATGAGCTGGTCCAAGACATCCAAATTTATGTCCGCAAGTTTATTGATATAAAGGCAACCCACGGATGCTTTGTGTTTGCCCAGTTTGGCCAAAAGTGCATCATCTGGCTTTGGATACCAAAGAACGTGAAGGGAAAATTTCTCCTTTTTTGCTCCAAATCCGATGATGAATGTTTCGCCGGTTCGTCCCGAGGGATAACGATATTTTATTTGGCCAAAACCCAGCATGTTTCCGGTGGTGATATATGGTTTTTCGCCCGTATGTTTTTGCATCATATGCAAAATGGTTAGTGTGTCGGCGCGTTTTTTTTCATCGACATTGGCGACGTATTCTTGGATTTGTTTGTCCATAATATCCCTCTTTATTTTCAGGCCAAGACCCTATTCGTAGCTGGTTGGCACGCCTTCACCATAAATGCGTTGTGCGATGCGCCGTCCATCCCACTCGGCATCCACATCAAAGGTTTGTAGCACAAAGCTACCTTCTTCAAAAACCCACTTGCCCGTTGAGAAGGTTTCGGCTGGCCCCGTCCATTTTGCAAATGAGTAAATTGTGTCGCTATCTTCATCATAGGAGGCGTTGATAATCATGTCGGTGCTGGTAAATCCGACAACGTCTATTTCTTTGACCGCGCTGGTGTAATCGTCGGTTTCGCGAACTATTTCAAACCTAGGCACAGCAAAGGAAAGGGGATAGATTTCAAAATATTCATCAACCCCGTAATAGACAAACCCTTGGTTATATGGCCCTTCAAAACATAAATATTCATAGACGCGATAGGGACGTTCTGGATAATTTTCGTCCCCATAATTAAACCATAGCAGACGAATTTTTGGCTGATTGGGCGCACGCATTTCATTGTTCATTAAAGAGCGGCATTTTTCGGCATAGGTCGTTTCAAAAATATTTTGAACACGTTTAGTTGCGTCCTGAAGTTCCTTGCTATCCTGACTTAGGGCTGGGTTTGCAAATAACAAAATGGACGCGGTGAAAATTAATCCAAAATACTTCTTACTAGATAATTCCATAATTTTTTTCCTCACAAAAATACCCCGTTCCTTTGTTATTTGCTAAATGTGGCAACAGCGCAGTTGATAGGAAAATATCGGATATATGGTTTATTTTGCCCATGATGATCTTCAATAATCAGATGGGGCTTTGCCTTTAATACTCTGAAGGGGCTTTGCCCTCGCCATAGATACGAATGGGGTTTATTTCCCCGTCATAGGTTGGATCGATATCGTAATTTTGTAATATAAAACGCCCCCGCACGAATAACCACTCGCCAGCGGAAGAGGCGTCGCCGATGCCTCGCCAGGAGCTGTGAGAATATAATGTTTGGACTGATTCATCAAAATTGGAATTGGTCAGCGCGTGATAGGTTGAAAATCCCTCTTGCGTAATCTGATCCAATATTTTGTCTTGGTCATCTAAGTAGGTGACGTCAAACTCTGGGAATGCGAAATGTATTTGCATGATTTCGCCGTACTCGTTTGCACTGTAAAAAACAGAACTTTCGTTGTACGCGCCTAAATAACAAGGGAATTTATATAAGGAAAAGGTACTGAGGGGCGCACCCTCATAGTCCGCGTAGTAAGTTAGCTTGAAAATTTCCGGTGTAATGCGCCCCGTGTCTCCCTCTAGAAAGCTATCGCACTCTCCCCCATAGGCATTCTCAAATTTTTGCTGAACTTGCCGGTCAATGGGGTTGCCTTTAGCTAAAACAAGAGCGGAACTTTGCCCCAATATTATTGCGCTAAGAGTTAATGTGAGGCCCCATGAGATTTTACGCATTTTTTCGCTTCCTTTGTTTTGAATCGGTGTATCGTGGCACTAAATATGATAATTGTGGGTAAAATTTGTGGAATGGTCTGAGCAACAAGACGAAGCATTAAGTGCGGTTTCCGCTTGGCTGAAAATGCCCAACGGACCACAGGTTTTTCGCTTGTTCGGCTGGGCGGGCACTGGTAAATCCACATTGGCGCGGCATCTGGCGGGGGATTTGGCAAGCGTGAAGTATGCCGCCTTCACCGGCAAAGCAGCGTTGGTTATGCGTAAGCGTGGGTGCAAAGGGGCCAGCACCATTCATTCGTTGATCTATACCATGGTTTCGGAGGCCGAAGGGGAGCCACGGTTCGCCCTGGATGAAGAATCACCGGCGGCGGACGCTGATCTCATTGTCATTGACGAAGTGTCGATGGTGGACGAGCAATTGGCCCAGGATTTGCTGTCTTTTGGCACTAAAGTTTTGGTTCTGGGGGACCCGTTCCAGTTGCCACCTGTGCAGGGCACCGGATATTTCATCACCGAAGAGCCGGATATAATGCTCACTGAAATTCACCGGCAGGCACAGGACAATCCGATTATTCGCATGTCGATGGATGTGCGCGAGGGAGGGTATCTGGAGACCGGGCGCTATGGGGAAAGTAAGGTGATCACCAAGTCTCAGGTGGATCAAAGCGAGGTGCGCGAAGCCGATCAGGTGCTGGTGGGACGCAATAAAACTCGGCTCAATTACAACAATCGCCTGCGGGAGTTAAATGGTTTGCCGCATCAGTTTCCGACGGTGGGCGAGAAGCTTGTTTGTTTGCGCAACAACGCCAAAAAACGTTTGCTCAATGGTCAAATGTGGATGGTGAGCGAAGTTAAACGTAAAAACAAAGGCAAAATTTCGCTGGATTTGCTGCCTGAAGACGGGGGAAAACGCGAGGTAAGCGTCATCACCCACAAGGCGTTTTTCAGCGGTGAGGAAGCCAATCTAAGCTGGCCAGAGCGGCGCGGATTGGATGAGTTTACCTTTGGATATTGCCTGACGGTGCACAAGGCGCAGGGGAGCCAGTGGGACAATGTTTATCTGTTTGACGAAAGCTTTGTGTTTCGTGAGGATCGGGCGCGCTGGCTTTATACGGGGCTAACGCGCGCTGCGGAGATTATCACGGTGGTGCAATGATTGAAATCGGAAGGCATACTTGCGGTGCGCGCTATATATTGCAAGGCGCGTTAAGACCGCCCTATGAAAATACAGCCCCTCCGATGGAGCAGCGCGTAAGTGTGCGGCTCGACTTAGCTTGCTAAGTAAAACCATGCAGGAACAATCTAGCGCCGGGAGCGTTTGATATAAAAAGAGTTACCACCCGCATTAAGCACATAATGCATGTTGTTATAGGGGAAGCTTAACCCCTGTGTGTGGAAGAATTTTGCACTTTGCACGCCGGCGTGTCGTTCACCCCTTAATATGCGATCAGCAACAGCACTGGCCAGTGCAACAGGGCGTTGTTCAACCATGGCACGTGAAAGGATGCCGGGGGCGAACTGGTTGGGCGCCCCGACAACTGAACAGATGGAATTGTCAAACGTGGATGAAGAAACCCGGTTCATAACCACGGTCCCCACAGCAAACATGCCCGCTTCACTGGAGCGGTTTGATTCAAAATACATCGCGCGCATCAGGCATTGCTTGTCACGGCTTCCAGTCCGCGTCACGTTGGCGGCATAGGCGATGGATGCGATTGGTGATGGGGCCTCGATCAGGGCTTCGCTTAACAAGGTTCTGCCCGGATTGACCACGGGTTGTTCAGGTGAAGCGAAGTATGGAATGTCCAGCGAAATGCCTTCTGGCAGGAAACCAGAACAACCTGAGACACCAAGTGCCATAAGAAGGCCTAAAACTATTTGTAATGTTTGTTTATACAGCATTTTATAATCTTAGTGTTGTTTTTACGAGGTAGTACAGATTTCAGCGATGTAATCACTTTTGATTATGGTTTGTTTGTGATCGTGATAGATACTAGCAGATATTAATTGGAAACTGGTGAACGAATGCTTATGTTGAGCGTCGGGTATTAGTTTAGGGACAAAAATTGGCAGAAAAAGATAAAATCAGGCTTGATCGGCAGTTTGATCGCATGGAACGTTCGGTGCCCAATTTTGCCGCGCGCGCCTTGGCGTTTTTGCGGCGGCCTGCCTTGGCAATCATCAGGATTCCCCTTGGTATTTTGTTGGTTGTTGGCGGTATATTTAGTTTCCTGCCGGTTCTTGGCCTATGGATGCTGCCCCTTGGCCTGCTGTTTTTAGCGATTGATCTCAGGTTCATGCGCGCGCCGGTTAACCGTGTCCTTGTGCGGGTTGAGCGCTGGTGGCAAACCCGCAAACGCAGTAGGTAATGCTAAGGTTTTGCGGGTAATACCGCGCTTTTTACGTTGGCAAAATGCGCGTTCTGTTTAGGGTCATGCGGAATGTACGGAAGGCGTAAAACACCAGACCAATGCCCAAGGTTACAATGGTGATTAATATCCATACGAATATGTGGCCGATGATTTCACCAAGGTTTAAATCGCAGTCTAGCCGACCCACTTCTGTTCCTGACCGGTCAATAACAAATGTATTATTGATGATGGTTTTATAAAAATAGTAAATGGCAAAAAAGCCGCCAATGCCAAATGTGATGATTGTAAGTATGAGCCATATTATCAAAAACCCGATGGCTTCAGTGAGTGAATAATCACACTCAAGGCGCAGACCATTTTGAAGTAGCGCGCCGCTGGAAAGTTCTTGGTCAGTCATAAATTATACCCCTCGTTATATTTTATATACCCTAAGTGTGCAGGGATTCGCTGAACAGGCATAGGGGGTGGTTTGCCGTACAAAGTGGCTTAGCGCTTGAAATCATGCATCTTTATACCCACATAATACTCAACCATAATACTCAAAATTGTAAAAGGAGAGAGATATGTCTGAGGATAAAAAAGGTCGCTGGAAGACATTTACCGAAGAAGTCGAAGTTGCCGGGCATCAGTTGATGGACGAGATCACGCGGTTGGTTTCTGAGGGTAATGTGCGCAAGCTCAGGGTTCGCTCCGAAAATAATGATGTGGTTTTTGAAGTGCCGTTGACCGCTGGCGCAGTTGTTGGCGGTGTTGTGGTGCTGGCGGCCCCCGCTTTGGCGGTGCTTGGCGCGCTCGCGGGGCTATTGGTCAAGGTGAAAATCGAAATTGTGCGCAATGTTGAAGAACCATCCGATGAATCGGAGAAAGACGGACCGATCATTGACGGAGATGTGGTCAAGGATGATAAGGACGACAAGCCCGCATAGTTTTGGGTGATAATTTAACAGGTTCTGCCTCTAAAGCATGTCGCGTTCGTTAATATTCACGCGACCTGCTTTATCCGTATTAGACCTCACGCCGGTGGGCTGGTTGTTTTCGCGTGTCTTTTATCCCAAAACCGCTGCACACTTTTCACGGATACGCTTTAGGCCTTGGTGAACTTGCCGGGTTTTGACCATGGATATATTGCTTAGGAAGATGAAGAACCCGGCACGACCTGTTTTAGTGGTCGTGCCGTAAATACCGGGCGGACTAGAACCGTTGCGCGGATTCTGGCCTGTTATCAACAATTGCTTCAATAGCCTCGATTACATCTGGTGTAAATTTATCCCGGCTTTCAAGGGCCTTAAGATTATCAACCAGTTGGCTGTGGCGTGAAGCACCCAGAATGACTGTTGAGACATTTGGATTATTCAAACACCAGAGCAACGCCATGTGATGGATGGGCATGCCCACTTCATCTGCCAACTTCGCCAGTTCCCGCACCTTTTGAAGTTTTTTCTGGCCTTCTTCACTTTCAAATGAGGCCTTCAACCATTCATATCCGGGCAGATTTACGCGGCTATCCTCAGGAATGCCTTGATTATATTTCCCGGTGAGCAGGCCCGACGAAAGAGGGGACCAGATTGTTGTTCCAAGCCCCATCAAATCGTAAAGGGGGGCATAGTCAGCTTCCACTTTTTCGCGCGCGAACAGATTGTATTGGGGTTGCTCCATCGTTGGGGGGGTGAGATTATATTGGCGGGCAGCGCCGTAGGCCTCGCTTAATTGTTGAGCAGACCATTCTGATGTCCCCCAGTACATGATTTTTCCCTGGGTCACCAAATCGTGCATCGCGCGCACAGTTTCCTCAATGGGCGTATCCATATCAGGGCGATGGCAGAAATATAGATCCAGATATTCCACTTGAAGTCGGCGCAGTCCCGCATGGCAAGCATCAAAAATATGCTTTCGATGCAAGCCGCGTTGGGTGGGTTTGTCTCCGCCCCAGAAAACTTTGGTGGAAACTATGTAGCTATCGCGGGTCCAATTAAGCTTTTTAAGGGCGTCGCCCATTACCTGCTCAGCGTTCCCCTGTTCGTATCCTTCGGCATTGTCAAAAAAGTTTACGCCTGCATCATAGGCTGTTGCGAGCAATTCGGCAGCCCCATCTACGCCAAACTGTTTGCCAAATGTTACCCATGCACCGAATGAAAATTCACTTAACTGCAGGCCAGATTTTCCTAAGCGTCTATATTGCATCGCTACGTCCCTTTAAGGCGTTGGTTTGTGAAATATTTTTGGATGTTTACTTATAACCCGAATTTGGATGTTTACTTATAACCCGAATATTGCCGGGCAACAATGGCCTGAGTTGCTAATGGGTAGGGCGTTCATATGCTCCCCCCTTCGCCTGAGCCCCGATTATTGAAAAACTATGGCGTTACCCTCTTGATCAAAGGCCAGATATTTGGATAAGTTCCCGCCATTTTCAACGGTTTTTATCATTTCATCTAAATAGTGGGCCGCGATGCTTGTGTTGGGCTGAATGCCATTACTTCCGCTCAGAGCGCCGATGAGTACCACATGCCAGTTTTGTTTTTGATCATGGGATTCTGCCACTAAATCTGCAAAACTTGTCAGCTCGTTCAGGGGCTTTTCCAAGGTCATGACGGGGGTTAATTCGCCGCCTCTGGACGCGTTAAAACTTTGCTGATTTTGACCCTTGTTCTCGTTAGACAAGGATTTCTCTAAAAACAAAAAAAGTAATGTTTGCGGCTCTGGTTGCTGTTTGGCGACTGTCAGCAGTGAGGCGAAATCGGTGATGTCCATGAGGGATTATCCATAACGTGAATTTGGAGCGTGATTTGGGGTGGTTTATAGGCTTGGTGTGAGAGCGTGGCAAGGGATTGCTGGGTAATGATGGGGGGGAAATTGATGATTGAAAATCGCTACCTTCGTCATCACGCGGACACTGGTGTCATGAAGCGGGTAATGACGAAAAGGGGGAGAGCTAAATATCACACAATTTTTTTCTAATTTGATCGATATTACTGTATCCACTAATGAATGACCATCCGGCTAGAACACTCCAGTAGAATTGCAGAATTGTTTTTACGTCCTCACCGCCTTCGTAGTTTGCAACATTTGACTCCATTCGATGAATTTGGTTTGAGATTCGTTTTAGGAAAGATCGCATCTCCTCTGGAGCAGCCTCAAGTTTTGAGTTTGCAAAAGAAAGTTCTCGGCGAAACTCAGAAAGCGTCATCATCAATGACTTGGCATGATGTTCTTCAAGTTTGTTAGCAATCTTGTACCATTTGTTGTCATGTCCACTAGTTGCTTCGTTGAAGTAGTCTCGGAACTGAAGTGGAGTCATTAATTTGTCGACTGTGTCGGATGAGTAAGATCCATCTGCGAGACCGACGAAATCTGATATGCTGTTGCGTTTGAATTGGTCGTAGGCAGTTATTAGGCTGTTTTTTGTTTCATTGTGCCTTTGCTTTTGGGGGATGTGCACCAATAGCAAGTAGAATAGTGCGCTGACGAATATTCCTACGAATATATCAATTATGATTTGAAACATAAATGTAGATGAGACACCAAAGGAGCAGAAAGTGTCGCTGAGATTGCAATACTGAAAAATATATGCTGTGACGATTATTGAAGGCCATGTTATTATTATCAAAATAAATATATAAACTTCTCGGTCAGGTCTGGCTCGTTTTCGCATTTTGCCTTTCATGTGAACTAGGCTCTCACTTCATTTCTGACCTATGGCTTGTTTGTAATTTTACAAATCCTATCTCTCGTCATGCTCGGGCTTGACCCGAGCATCCATGCGCTGGGTGTGGACCCTCGGGTCGAGCCCGAGGGTGACGATGGGGTTGTCGGGGCCGGGGGTGTTGTGTTGTGAGAGTAATCTTCCCCCACCCTCGATCCCTCCCCACGAAGGGGGAGGGAAGAAGGAAGAAATTGGGAAGTACCTTAACTGCACCCCGTCATGCTTCCGCAGGTGTCGCATTTCAGGCACGTGCCGTTGCGCACCAGGGTGAAGTTCTGCCATTCAGAGCATGGTTCCGCCCTAGTCGGACTTCACGCCCCCACCAATGGAGGTATTGGGCAAACCCCAACCCACCCTAGTTCGCATCCCCAAATCCATGCTGGAATTAATGCACCAACAAATGCCGAGATCGCGATTACGACACCAGCAACTTTTTGCCAAGAAGATAGAGTTAGTTGCGCAATCTTGATAAGTTTCCCATCCCAATAAAGACGTCCGTGAACGTCCACCGCCATCATTTCGAAATCATCGGGCGAGACTGTACGTATGGAATTGGGCCAATTAGATGTGTCCGGATTGAATATTGGAATCCGTTTGACTTTGTCGTCCCGAGACTCACTTTCATCGTATTTCATAGCGCTCCCCCTAACTACACCCCGTCGTGCTTCCGCAAGTATCGCATTTCAGGCACGTGCCGTTGCGCACCAGCGTGAAGTTTTGGCATTCGGAGCAGGGTTCGCCCACATAGCCCTTCATTTGCGCTTCGGCGCGGCGCGAGTTGGCCGAGCGTTGCGGTGCGGCATAGCCCATGGCCACGTCCTCTTCCTCTGGGTTAAGCAAGGTTTCAGCGGTAGCGCTGGGTTGCATGGCGGTGGCTGTTGCCGTGGAGGCAAGCGCACTGCTGGCCATGGCCGTGGCCGCACTTGTTTGCATGACTTGCACCGGGGTGTCCGGCACTTCGTCAATGGAGGTGACGAGCATTAGCTTGGTGTCCTTGTTCACCCGACCACGGGTCAAACCCTTGGAGACAAATTTTTCCGCCAACACACTTTCGCCGCCGGTGCGTTCGCCCTTGTCGGACTTTACGCCCCCACCAATGGAGGTGGAGCCGGCATCGGGAATGACGTGGGCCAGATCGGACCGGTCGAGGTAAGAAACGGCCAGTTCGCGGAATACATAATCCAGAATGGATGTGGCATTCTTGATGGAATCATTGCCGGTCACCATGCCCGCAGGTTCAAAGCGGGTGAAGATAAAGGCTTCAACGAATTCTTCCAGCGGCACCCCATATTGAAGCCCCAAGGAAATGGCGATGGCAAAATTGTTCATCATGGCGCGGAAACCAGCGCCTTCCTTGTGCATGTCGATGAAGATTTCACCCAGACGTCCGTCATGGTATTCGCCGGTGTGCAGGTAAACCTTGTGGCCGCCCACGTTGGCTTTTTGGGTATAACCCTTGCGCCGATCGGGGATGCGTTCACGTTCGCGCTGGCGTTCAATGATCCGCTCAACAATGCGTTCGGCGACAATTGTTGCGCGTTCTGCGGCGGGCTTTGCGACCAGATCTTCAACCGCATCCAGTGCTTCTTCGTCATCATCCGAAAGGATGGAGGCGTTAAGGGGCTGGGAAAGTTTTGAGCCATCACGATAAAGGGCGTTGGCTTTAAGGGCCAATTTCCAGCTTAGCATGTAGGATTGTTTGCAATCTTCCACCGTTGCGTCATTGGGCATATTGATGGTTTTTGAGATAGCGCCTGAAATAAATGGTTGGGCGGCGGCCATCATGCGGATGTGGCTTTCGACGCTTAAATAACGCGTACCCAATTTGCCACAAGGGCTGGCGCAATCAAACACCGGCAGGTCGTCAATTTTGAGGTGCGGCGCGCCTTCCAGCGTCATGGCCCCACAAATGTGGACATTGGCGTTTTCGATGTCGAGCTTTGAAAAACCAATTTCGGCGAGCAGGTTGAAATCAAAATCGTCCAATTGCTCATCGGTGAGGTTGAGGGTGTTTTTGCAAAAATCATCCCCAAGGGTCCAGCGGTTAAAAGCGAATTTTATGTCAAAGGCCGCTTTGAGGGCGCCGTTGACCGCTTCG
>JAJRRG010000164.1 GCA_024279675.1 Alphaproteobacteria bacterium | reverse complement strand
GAAAAATATGGGCGGTGCGCTAAAAACATATTTTGCGGTGATTGATGAACCTGACGAACGCGGTGGTGATGAAACAGGGAGTGCATCTGCGCAATTTATGGGGCACATGAAATTTCAGGATGTTTCGTTTTCATATGAGGGTGCGGCGAACAAATGCCTAAATGGTATTAATTTTGAGGTAAAGCCCGGTGAACGGGTCGGTATCATTGGCCGCAATGGTTGTGGGAAATCAACTTTACTAAAGTTAATTCCGCGATTCTTTGATCCTACTGAGGGTTTTTATTCTTTAGATGGCAATGATGCACGCCAGATTTCACCACGATTTTTACGCCGTTCGATAGGTATTATGTCGCAAGATACGGTTCTGATGGATGATAGT
Organism: Alphaproteobacteria bacterium; assembly: GCA_024279675.1. Classification (GTDB taxonomy): domain Bacteria; phylum Pseudomonadota; class Alphaproteobacteria; order Rhizobiales; family Devosiaceae; genus DROE01. The sequence continues at coordinate 7,553 of JAJRRG010000164.1, read as the reverse complement.
TTGCGGGCAAATATATGCCTAGGGGTGGCTCAGGTTTCTCAAACTGCACTTGAGCAGGCAGCAAAAATTTCAGGCGTATTGAATATGGCGCAAGCTCATCCAGAGGGCTTTAACCTAGCGGTTGGCCCTCGTGGTGAGGCGCTCTCTGGTGGAGAGCGTCAGCAGGTTGGTTTGGCGCGTGCAATTTTAAAAAATCCAAAGATGCTTATTTTAGATGAACCCACATCGGCGATGGATAATAGTACGGAAGCTAGATTGATCGATGCTTTGCCAGCCTTTCTAGAGGGCCGCACACTGATTTTAGCAACGCATCGCACACAAATGCTGGCACTGGTTGATCGTGTTATTTTAATGGAAAACGGCAAGATTATTGCTGACGGCCCAAAACACAAGGTGCTCGCCACCTTGCTCAAGGCAAGTTGAGTGAAGGCAATGTATAATGGCTAGACGTGTCGAAGAAGAGGAAAACCATTGGCCGGGCTTTGTGGATGCCCTATCCACAATTGTTATGGTTGTGACGTTTTTGTTGATTATTCTTGTTGTGGTGATTGTGGTTATTTCTCAACAGGTTAATCCGGAAACAGATCGAAATGAGGATGTTTCCAGCGGCGTTCAAGTTGCTGAATTGGAAGCTGATTTGGCGCAAGTTGCTGAACAATTGGTCGCCCAGAGTGAAACCATTGAGGAACAGGAAACACTAATTGATGAAATTACTCAAGCGGCTGAGCAACAAATTGAGACAATAGTAGAACAGGAGCAGACCATTAAGAATTTGACCGAATCTGCTGAACAGACTGTTGTCGCTGACTTGGGGGATACCGTCCAAGTGCAGGCTGAAATACCCATTATTGAAACTGAAATTATTGTGCCACGACTTGATGAAAATGTCGTCACTCAGAACCAACGATCAGAAATTGAGACGGCTCAGGCCGTAATGACTGTTTTGTTTGAGGAGAACACCATAGAACTGGATGAGCCCTCTAGGGTGAAAGCTGCTGATTTCCTTGAGGAAAATTCGGTGGTTTCATTAGGGCAAAAAGTTGTTGCCATGTCTTATTATGATGCCGATTCGATCTCAGTAAGTCAGGCAAAAAGAACCGCTTATTACAGGCTTCTTTCGGTGCGTAACGCCCTTTTAGATAGTGGTGTTGAGGGGGAAAATATTTCCGCAAGCGTGCAGGCCGCTACTATCAATCAGGACGGTTCAACTAATGTAAACCGGGTGAAAGTTTTTCTACGCTAGATTCCAGCTCTACGGCGGATTTGAATTGTGAGAATTTGGAAGTGAATAAAAATTACAGATTGCATTTTATAGTTTCTGTAATGTTAACGAAGTTTGCAGGGTTTATTGGCAAAATGATTGAGAATTTTTCGTATAATTGGGTCTATGTATATGTCGAGTAATCTGCGTCAAACACTCATTAGTATGGGCATTACCCTTCTCGTGCTCGTTTTGCTATCAGTCTGGCAGATTGGATTTGTGATAGAAGCCATTTTTGCCAATATCATGCTTAACGGTTTGATTATCGGTGTGTTTGGTTTTGGAGTGTGGTTGGTATTTAATGGTGTCCTAAAACTGCGGAACGAGGAGTTGGCCTTTGCAGCACTTAAAGAAATGCAACAGGACGTAAAAAACCTTCGAAGTGGAAAAATTACGGATCCATTGTGGCGTCATTATCGATGTAATGATCTTGCTATAGTTTTCAAAAAACCTGAGGTTTTATCTCAAGCCTTTCAGTTGCTTTCAGAAAAGTTAACCACAGGGCGTGAGCTTAACGTTGACCCCGGTACGATGTCTACATTGGTTGAATCCGTTCAAATTCGGCTTGATGATCGAAAATCTATGACCCAATATGTTTCCGGTATTCTGGTGATGCTGGGTTTGATCGGGACGTTTCTTGGTTTGATGATTACCTTGTCATCAATTGGATCAATCATTGGTTCAATTGATTTAAGCGGCGGAGACCCCACCGGCGCGGTTGCCAGTCTAATGACAAGTTTGCAGGTGCCGTTGCAGGGCATGGCGACGGGATTTAGTTCCTCCTTGTTTGGATTGATCACATCGCTGGTGCTTGGCTTGATGGTACGGTTTTCTGGCAGTGGTTTTGCAAATTTTACAAATGAATTTGAAAGTTGGCTGGGCAATATTGTTGAAATTGGCAATGATGGGGGCGAACTTGAAGTTGAGAACGGACATGTTTCTCGCCTGAGTGAAGAGCGTCAGTTGGCACTAATTATGCGAACAGCACGGGTAAGCGTTTCATCCAATGCGCGATTGAATGACAAAATGTCTGGATTGATTGAGGCGATAGATAAGCTTTCAGTGAATGCTTTGTCCCAGAGCCATGCATTGGAAAATTTGCTTAATGGAACGAATGAAATGCAACAAAATGGGCGTATTTTGACCCATGCCACCCGAAAAACCCTTGAGGGGATATATGCTGTTACAGCAAATCTTTCAGCCAAGGAAGAAATTGTTGAAGCAACTATTGCATTGTCAAACCAACTCGAAACTCGCGATAGCCACCTGGTTGGCTCAATTCAAGCACTTGAAGCACAGTTACATAAGTTACAGCGACGCGATGAGGAATTTGAATCACGTCCGACGAAGGAGCAACAAGATATTTACGGTTTGCTGCAGGAACTAAAGGCAAGCCTGAAAGAGGGGGACATGGTGGGTATAAATGATCAACTTTGGGCTCAGGATGATGCACCCGATGTGTCTCAGTCGCATGAAGAGACAAGTGTCGACCAAGCTTCGCCCTATTCGGCGACGGGCACTTTTAAGCAATAAAGGGCAGAATCATGGAACAACAAGAAACTGATATTGCTAAAATTGATACGGCTGTCCTTCGGCAACGATTAAAAAAGGATATCATTGAAAATTCCCACAAGCGGCAGTTTGAGCGTTTCGATATTTTTGCCGTTGGTACGATGACGATTATGGACAATTCTCAACAATTAGATGGGGTTGTTGATGAGGTATCTGCTGGTGGGCTAAGATTTCGCCCGGCCTCCGTTTTTATCATGGAACGTAAAAATGAGGCAATTTCAATGCAACTGGGAGGTTTCCAAATTTCTGGTGTAATTCGTGCAACTAGAGCTGATGGATATGGTGTGCAAATTCTTGATCAGCTGACCGATGAGCAGCTTAGTGTATTGATTGAGAAATATCAGGTTTAGATTAGTTTTATAATTGCTGCAGAATCGACCAGGAGCAACAAATAGTGTTGTGCGACCTGATATTCCGGCGGTTTTGATTGGTGAAAAATTATTTGCACGCATCGGCTGTGGTAACTGCCAAATGCCAAATCACGTTCTTGAGAATGGGGAAGAAACTTTTTCCTTTACTGATTTGTTACCCTACGACATGGGGGCAAGGGGAGGGCACCAAAGGACAAGTTTTTGCAGTTGTCGACTGTCCAAAGGGAGAATTTGTTAGAATTTATCAACTCAATCTAGTGATCCCCGGAAAAAAGATGGATTTTGCCAGAGCTGCTCCTGATCATATTGCGGCTAGAATTATTTGAGAAAGTGTTGAGCATAAAAAAACCGCCTATAGGGCGGTCTTTTCTTGAAGGATGGTTGTCGTCATTACTTTTTACTGCTGGGTACTTGGCCCTTGTCAACACGTTTGGAAAATTCAGTAGATTTTCCTTCTGCAAGTGCCTTGGCTTGGGAAATCCATTTTTCGCGTTGGATACGTCCCTTAAAGGAAATAAATCCGTTTATCCATTCAACAGTTTTTGAACTCCAACCCCCGACCTGATCGAAGTGATAGATACCTAGGCCGTTGAGTGTACCTTCAATTTTAACCCCAATGCCTTTGATGAGTTTCAGATCGTCTTTTTTACCATTGCGGGGGCCGGATAAACCGATGGGTTTGCCATCAGCGTCTGCGGCCGCTGCAGGGATTGGACTTTTGGTTGGTTTTGGGCTTGTGGCTTTGGGTGTTGCAGGTTTGGCAACCGCCGGTTTTGACGCGACTGGCTTGGTTGCTGCAGGTTTGGCTGCAGCTGGACTGGATGCTACAGGTTTTGGTGATGGTTTGGGCGCTACCGCAGCAACAGCTACAGTTGCAGCAACCGTAGCGGCTGCGGCCTTAGGCCGAAAGAACATGCAACGGATCAAGTAACCCAGTACTGCGCCAATAATAAAGGCGGCTAGTATGAAAAGGGCGGTTTCAAAAATATGGGCGATATTCATAAGTAATTCTCCTCACTTACAACAATTAGGATGTTGCAGTGCAGCTTCTCCAGCCAACAAATAATCCAATTAGCAAAGCTAAAAGGAGGACGAACCAATAGTTCTGGAATAGGTAAACAACAGAATCGATAAACATAGGATTTCCCTTTTATTCAAAATTTTATTCAAGGACTGTGAAGACCATGCGCCGGTTTTGCTGACGACCTTCTTCAGTATCATTGGTAGCGATTGGAAGCGTTTCTCCATGGCCGATGGCAGTTAAACGGGTTCCGTTTATTCCCAAGCCCTTAAGGGCTTCGACTACAGATTTTGCACGTTGTTCTGACAGGGTTGGGTTATAGTCAGCATCTCCCTGGTTGTCCGTATGGCCCTCAACATGAATATCGGCGTCACGACATTGTTGCAAATAAACTACCAATTCTTCGAGGATGACCATTGAATCTTCAACAATCACTGCGCTACCTGTTTCAAATTCAATGGATTTATCACCTGTATATGTGTTTATTTGGGTCTGACAAATATCCAACCACGTGGGCAGAGTTATGCTTGTGCGCCAATTCGCCCCATTTGGGAGGGCTGCAATTCTTGCCAGCGCGTTGGAACGGATGTCGGGGTTTTGTGCTTTTCCGACAAGTGACCATTCATTGTTTTCATAGGCCATGCGACCCTGAATAAGTGTTTGCAGTGTTAAGATGCCGGTTCTGCTGTTGAGTGCAAAATTATCTGGTGCCGAATAGTTGGATTTAACCAAATCCTCTGTGGAAGCGTTTCCTGAAATATTTCCCAGATACAGTTTGAGCCGATTGTTGGGGACTTCACCAGAAAGCAATATACCTGTGTTTGGATTTAAACTGGCGGAAAATTCGAGACTTTCTTCCCTGACCGCTGGTTCTGGCGCAATAACATCGAGCGCAACATACCAGTTATCTGACATGGTACGTGCTGTTAACAATGAGCCTTTGGCTGCATCTGAGGCTTGCTGATCAGCCGGTGTTCCAAAAAGGAACCAGCCACTTCCACTATGTCCTGCGCGCCCTGCTTCAAGTTCTTGAAGGGCGGAAATTGCGACCAAGCTATCTTCATAAAAATGAGCCGGGGCGCCAAATGAGACAGTCATCTCGTCAGTTGCGCCCTCGCCAGCGCGGGCCATAAGGGCAGCGCGGGTTTCCTCGTCTGGAACATTGCCGGAAACAATGAGAGAGCCATCTTCGGCTATTTGTGTTGACCATTTATAGGGCACTACGGGAACTGGGGGCACATCGACAAGGGACACATACCAGTCCGCCGACATGGTTCGCGCCGTATTTAGGCTATTTCTAGCCGCATCAGAATCTTCTTGCGTACTGGGAGTGCCAAATAAGAACCAGCCACTTCCGCTATGTCCTGCACGACCGGTTTCAAGGAATTTAACAGAAGATATGCCAACCAGCGCGTCCTCATAAAAAGTTTCAGGTGCGCCATTTTCTGTTGTCATGAGGTCAACTGCATTTTCCCCGGCACGGGCCATGATGGCGGCGCGGGTCGCTTCGTTTGGTACATAACCAGTTATAGAGAGATGATTATCGGCAAATTTTTCTGCCGCCCATGTATAGGGAACAATTGGTAATGCCTCCGCTAGATTAACGCGCCACTGATCGGCATGGGTGCGTGCGGTAATCAGTGCACCAGTGGCTAAAGTTTCATCAGCAATGGTGTGAGGCTGGCCTGATAGATACCAAGTATCCAATGTGTATCCGGCGCGACCTGTGTCCAGATTTTCAAGGGCGGACAGGCTGACCAGAGCATCCTCATAAAAAGTTGCTGGCGCACCATTTGCAGTTGTCATGTGATCAACTGCATTTTCCCCGGCGCGGGCCATGATGGCGGCGCGGGTCGCCTCGTCGGGCACATAGCCAACAAGAACCAATTTGTTGTTTAAGAATCGTTCAGCTGACCAAGCATAGGGCACTCGAGACTTGGCTTCAGATAAATTGACACGCCATTGGGATGCGTGAGTACGTGCAGTAATTAATGCGTTGGATGCGTTGTTTTGGCTGGCTATGGTGCCTGGCAGACCAGAGAGATGCCATGTGTCATTGGAAAACCCAGTGCGACCCGTGTCTAGGTTATCAAGGGCAGAAAGGCTGACAAGAGCATCCTCATAAAAAGTATCTGGCGCACCTGAGGCAATTTGCATGTGATCAATTGCGCCTTCGCCGGCACGGGCCATCAAAGCTGCGCGGGTTGCGGAATCGGGCACATATCCACGTAAGGTCTGGGAGCCATCAGCACGTTTTTGTGCTGACCAGAAATAGGAGGTTACGGTGATTGGTGTAATCTCAGCGTTGGTGACATTTACCCCATCTGGAAGCCCTAGTGCACCGGCCATAGTAAAATCACTGGCTGAACTTGCGTTACCGGAAACGGACAGATCAGAATTATTGATGTCCAATTGGCCATCGGACATGTGCCCAAGATAACCCAAACCATATTCAAGGGACGCATCAAAACGTTCGGGCGCACCTGAGGCGACTTTCAAACTTGAAGTTGAAACGCCTGTTAAGTTAGCAATTTTTTGGCGTGTGGCTTCATTGGGAATAAAGCCCGACAACATTGTGACGCCATCAGTTTTTGTGGCACTAAAAGAATAATCTTCAACAAAAGCGGGCTCGATGGCGGAATTATCCAACGAAATATTATTGGGTAGTTCGGCCATTAAACCAGCGTTAGTTGCAATGTAACTATCGGGGGTTTTGGCAGTGCCGGATAGGGATAGCGACAGATCAGAAAGGGTGGCTTCCCCTTTGTTCAATCCGTCAAGCTGCGAAATGGCAAAGCCTGCGACATCGCTCCAGTTTTCAGGGGCACCAGACAAGATTTCAAGGCCCCCATCTGTTGCGCCCGTCTGTTCAAGAAGAGCATCACGGGCAGCAAAAGAGGGAACGCCGCCACTCAGGGTTATGTCGCCCCCTTCGCTCAATACGGCTTTGAAGGGATAGGGACTTGCGGTTGGCGCAAGGGTGATATTTGAGGTAAATGTACGAACCCCATGCAAACTGGAAACCTGTGCGACCAATGCGTCAGCCGCCGCCATGTCGGTAGTTATTCCTGAAATTTGTCCGTCTCGGCCGTCAAAGGAAACTTCTGCCCAATCGGAGGCCGTGTGATCTCCAGAGACGCCGATTGCAGTTACAGACTTTTGCGTTAAGTCTTCTTCAATTGTGCCCTGGGCAAACAATATTGTACCCACTGTACCTGTAAGGACTGTTACGACCCCTGGAACAATCCACTTGGAAATTACTGAACTCATGACAATTCGCCCCTGTATTAAAAATCGGCACTAGATAATTCTAACGTTTGCCCCTTTT
>JAJRRG010000163.1 GCA_024279675.1 Alphaproteobacteria bacterium | reverse complement strand
TATTCTTGAAAAAGGATTTGGCTGTGAAGTAGAAGTCGTTGCGGGTGACACGGTGCCAACCTCCGCTTCACTCTTGGCAAAAGGTTCTCCTGCCATTGCACCAGAGCTTTGGGTTGGTTCAATTCAAGATGCTTGGGACAAGGGAATTGCAAATGGCGACGTGGTCGTTGCTGGGCTGTCGATTTCCGATGGTGCGGTTGAAGGTTGGTGGATTCCTGCCTACACGGCGGCGGCCAATCCGGGCCTGAAATCAGTTGATGATTTACCGGATTTTGCGGAGCTGTTTGCTGATCCGGAAGATCCCGAAAAGGGGCGTTTTTATTCATGCCCTCCAGGTTGGGGTTGTGAAATTGCCAACGCCGCTTTGTTTGATGCCTACGACCTAGAAGATACTTACAATCTGTTTTCTCCTGGCTCCGGTGGTAATCTTGATGCCTCTATTGCCCGCGCGTTTGTGCGTGAAGAACCTATTGTGTTCTATTATTGGGGACCCACAGGTTTGATGGGGAAATACGATATGGTACAATTGGAAATGCCTGAACATGATGCAGAAGTTTGGGCTTGTAACATGGATGCTGCGTGTTCACCGAATGGAAAAAGTTCATTTGCAACCCCACCTGTGGTTGTGGCAACGGCTCCGTGGCTATCTGTGGAAGCACCAAATGTCGCTGAGTATTTAAGTTCAGTTGCCCTGAACAATGTTCAGATTTCGCGCATGTTGACTTGGGGAGAAGATAACAAGGCAAGTGCTGTAGAAACTGCCGAGAACTTCTTGAAAACTGAAGCCGATATCTGGACTAACTGGGTTTCTGCGGATGTTGCGGCGGCGGTACAAGCGTCCCTCTAAAGTTTGTAAACTTTGTACGAATTTAGCGACCGGGCGGAATAGCGTTCGGTCGCTTTGTTGTTTTTGAGAATCCAGTTTTGGAAATTCAGATTTTGATTTCCATTTAGGATCCCTGGGGAGGGTATATGTTTCCTGAAATTTTTGAAACTCGGCCAGTCCGCTTTTGGATCGATGACGGTTTGGAATGGGTCGTTCGAAATTGGGGTGATGCATTTGAGGATGCGGCTTACCCCTTGCTCTATCTGCTCAATACCATCCAAAAGTTTTTACTTTCAGTTCCTTGGTGGGTGATAATCATTTTTTTTGCGGGTGCGGCCTTTGCAGCGACCCGGCGTTGGGCATTGCCCACTATAGTTGTCATCTCCCTGTTGCTTGTTGGGGTGATGGAGCTATGGGATGACGCCATCAAAACCATGGCGTTGATGATCACGGCGACGCTGACGACCATCGTGTTTTCTTTGCCTTTAGGTATTGCCATGTCGCGCTCTAAACTATTGCAGCGCCTCGTGACACCAATATTGGATCTTATGCAGACATTGCCCAGCTTTGTTTATCTTATCCCGGTGGTGATGATTTTTGGCCCGGGTAAAATTCCCGCTTTGATTGCTACAATTATTTATGCGGCACCACCTTTGGTTCGTTTGACGGACCTTGGTATAAGACAAGTTAATTTTGAAATTTTGGAAGCGGCGCAGGCCTTTGGTGCAACACCGCGCCAGAAATTGGTTGGCATACAAATTCCACTTGCGTTGCCGACTATTCTTGCGGGGGTTAACCAGACCACAATGATGGCTTTGGCTATGGTGGTGATTGCCTCGATGATCGGGGCGGGGGGCCTTGGTTATCAGGTGCTGCAAGGCATCGGGCGACTTGAAGTGTCACGGGGACTGTTTGCCGGACTTGGTATCGTGGCGCTGGCTATCATATTTGACCGAATTACCCAGGCTTTTGGTAAGCGGTTACAACAAAAAATCGGTCTGTCGGAGAAACGATAATGGATGATACCCCGGTTATTGAGCTTAACAATATTACCAAGATTTTTGGCAATAGACCTGATGTGGCGCTGGAGCTGTTAAAGCAAGGGTGCACCAAGGACGAAGTACAGGAGAAAACAGATCAGGTTGTGGGATTGAAGGATGTTTCCCTCAGTGTGAAAAAGGGGGAGATATTTGTGGTGATGGGACTATCGGGTTCTGGAAAATCCACCCTGATCCGACACGTTAATCGCCTTATCGACCCAACTTCGGGAAGTATCAAAGTTAATTCTCAGGATATTCTGGGAATGGATTTAGAGGCTTTGCGTCAATTCCGACGGCATGATGTGGCGATGGTATTTCAGAATTTTGGCCTTTTGCCCCATCGTAACGTTTTGGATAACGTAGCCTATGGTCTGGAAATCCGTGGAGACGAAAAAACGGCACGCCATGAAATTGCCCACGAATGGATTGAGCGAGTTGGACTTTCAGGTTATGAAAATTCACGGCCCCACCAGCTATCCGGGGGCCAGCAGCAGCGTGTTGGATTGGCGCGTGCGTTGGCCATGGATACCAGTGTGTTGTTGATGGATGAAGCGTTTTCGGCTCTGGACCCTTTGATCCGTTCGGGCATGCAGGAGCAATTGCTCGAATTGCAAAATTCGCTACATAAAACCATATTGTTTATTACCCATGATTTCGATGAGGCTATCCGAATTGGTGATCGTATCGCGGTTCTTAAGGATGGTGAGGTTGTGCAAACGGGTCGCCCTGAGGATATTATTCTCAAACCTGCGAATGATTACGTGTTGGATTTTGTTCGAGATGTAAATCGGGCTCGGGTCATTCGGGTTGGCGCGATTTTGGACAAGTCTCAGATGAAGCCCTGCGATGTTTCAGTGCCGAGACTAACCACATGTGAAGATGTATTGCCCCTTTTTGCCCGTCATGAATGGGTGGGGGTACTTGATGATGGTGGGGCACGTATCGGTGGTGTCAGCGCCAAGCAGGTGATTGCGGCTTTGGCGCGCCATAGCGAAGCGGTTTCCTAGCGCATGCTTTTGTTTGGCTTTTAGCATTTTATATCCATGCGCCGTTTCTCCTCTATTGCGATTGGCGAACCCCCATGGCATTACTCCGCCATAAGTCGTTTTAATTTGATGTTTGGAAAAACCGCAATGGACATTAGAAAGCTTACCGATCATTTAAGTGTATCGCCGCAGATTTCAGTTGCGGACGTTGCGAAAATCAAAGCGGCGGGATTTACGACAATTGTCAATAATCGCCCGGATGGGGAAGAGGCGGGTCAGCCCCTCAATGCCGATATTAAGGCAGCGGTTGAGGATGCGGGCCTTGTCTTTCATTTTGTCCCAGTAACTTCGGCACCGTTTGACCCTAAGCACCTGGCTGAGACTCAACGAATTTTGGACAATGAAGTGGGGCCAATATTGTTTTATTGTCGTACGGGGACGCGCTGCACCAATTTATGGGCGATTTCACAAAAAGGAAAAGTGCCGGGTGCTCAACTGATCGATGCGGCATTTGACGCAGGATACAATATTTCTGGCCTAGCAGACGAGTTAGGCTAAAAACCCATATTTGAAATTTGGGACAAACCCCCAGCACTCAATCAAACCGGGATTACTCATGTCGATACAAAAAATTCTTGTTGCCAATCGTAGCGAAATTGCCATTCGTGTATTTCGTGCTGCTAATGAATTGGGCATCAAAACCGTTGCGGTTTTTGCTCAAGAGGACAAATTGGCTCTGCATCGATTTAAGGCCGATGAGGCCTATTTGATCGGCGAAGGGCTGGGGCCGGTCGAGGCCTATTTACAGGTTGAGGACTATATTAGGATTGCGCGTGAGGCGGGGGCAGATGCTATTCATCCCGGTGATGGCCTGGTGTCGGAAAGCCCGGAATTTGTCGATGCCTGTGAAGAGGCGGGAATTATTTTTATCGGTCCTCGGGCTGAAACTATGCGCTCGCTTGGTAACAAGGTTGCGGCGCGCAAAATGGCAATTGCCAATGATGTGCCGGTGGTGCCAGCGACTGATCCATTGCCCGATGATTTGGAAGAATGTGCCGCAATGGCGGCAAAAATCGGCTATCCTTTAATGCTCAAAGCGTCCTGGGGCGGGGGTGGGCGCGGCATGCGGCGCATTTTGAGTGAACAGGATTTGCGTTTAGAACTGCACGAAGCCAAGCGCGAGGCCAAGGCTGCCTTTGGCAAAGACGAGATGTATCTGGAGCGGCTTGTGGAACGCGCCCGGCATGTGGAAGTGCAATTGTTGGGGGATGACCACGGCAATCTGGTGCATTTGTTTGAGCGGGATTGCTCGGTGCAACGGCGCAATCAAAAAGTTGTGGAGCGCGCTCCAGCACCCTATCTAAGCGAAAAGGTTCGCACTGAATTAACACAAGCGGCGTTGCGGCTGGGTCGGGCTGCGAACTATCGCTGTGCGGGTACGGTTGAGTTTTTGATGGATGCGGACAGTGATGAATTCTTTTTCATCGAAGTTAATCCACGGGTGCAGGTGGAGCATACGGTCACTGAAGAGGTGACAGGCATTGATATTGTAAAAGCTCAAATTCACGCCTTGGAAGGGGCGGTGATTGGAACCCCTGAATCCGGGGTGCCCCTGCAAAAAGATATTCAGCTGAACGGGCATGCGTTGCAATGTCGGGTTACAACCGAAGACCCTGAGCAGAATTTCATTCCTGATTATGGCCGGATTACCGCCTATCGCGGTGCGACCGGGTTTGGGGTTCGGCTTGACGGGGGGACGGCCTATTCGGGGGCGGTGATTACCCGGTTTTATGATCCGCTGTTGGAAAAAGTGACGACTTGGGCACCCAATCCGGCTGAGGCGATCGCGCGAATGGACAGGGCTTTGCGCGAATTTCGCATCCGTGGGGTATCAACCAATCTGGCGTTTCTTGAAAACATTATTGGGCACGAGAAATTTCGCAACAACACTTATACGACGCGGTTCATTGACAATACGCCTTCGCTTTTTGACATGCCCAAGCGCCGGGACAGGGCAACAAAGCTCCTCACCTATATTGGCGATGTAAGCATAAACGGGCATCCAGATGTTGTGGATCGAGCGCGTCCCTCCAATGATTCACCAAAACCGATTGTACCAGTTTTTCCGCCCTTGTCCATTATTGAAGGCACGCGCCAAGTTCTGGAACGGGAGGGCCCCAAAGGATTATCCAAATGGATGTTGGCGCAAAAACAAGTGTTGTTTACCGACACGACTATGCGCGATGGGCATCAGTCCCTGTTGGCCACGCGAATGCGTACCCATGATATTGCAGCGATTGCCGAGGCATATTCGCGGGGCATGCCCAACCTGTTTTCCCTTGAATGCTGGGGGGGGCGCGACCTTTGATGTGTCCATGCGGTTTTTGAATGAAGACCCGTGGGAGCGTTTGCAAAAGGTACGGGACGGCGCGCCAAACATCTTAACGCAAATGTTGCTTCGTGGCTCAAACGGGGTTGGCTACACCAATTACCCGGACAATGTTGTGCAATATTTTGTCCAGCAGGCGGCCAAAGGTGGGGTGGATATTTTCCGCGTATTTGACTGTCTTAACTGGGTTGAAAACATGCGCGTCTCCATGGATGCGGTGATTGAAGCGAATAAAGTCTGTGAAGGGGTTATTTGTTATACCGGTGATATTCTTGACCCGGATCGGGCTAAATATGATCTGAAGTATTATGTTAAATTGGCCAAGGAACTGGAAGCGGCGGGAGCCCATGTGCTGGGTCTTAAGGACATGGCGGGCCTATTGAAACCTGCGGCGGCGACAAAACTTATTGCAACTTTGAAGCAAGAGATTTCCCTGCCCATCCATTTTCATACCCATGATACATCGGGTATTGCTGCGGCAACAGTTCTGGCGGCGATTGATGCGGGGGTTGATGCGGTGGATGCGGCCATGGATGCGTTTTCTGGCACCACAAGCCAGCCATGTTTTGGCTCATTGGTTGCGGCCCTTCGAGGGGGCGCGCGCGACCCAGAATTTGACGCAAAAACAATTCGCGAAATATCGTTTTATTGGGAAAATGTACGTGCGCAATACCGGGCATTTGAAAGTGATTTACGCTCTGGTGCGTCCGAAGTTTATCTGCACGAAATGCCCGGTGGTCAATTCACAAATCTAAAAGAACAGGCACGTTCTTTGGGTTTGCAAAGTCGCTGGCACGAGGTGGCGCAAACCTAT
>JAJRRG010000008.1 GCA_024279675.1 Alphaproteobacteria bacterium | reverse complement strand
GAAAATGCACCCGTTTCCAACTAGAAATCCAAACAACTAAACCGTTATTAGGAGCCTGACATGTCAATTGAACTAGGACATTTTTCCCTTGTGTTAGCTGTGACGCTTGCCCTTGCGCAAACATTCGTTGGCTTGTTTTTCTGGCGTGACACCACGGGGCGTGCCAATGCGCGTGTTGCCGGGTTTGTCCGGCAGACAGCGATTTTGCAATTTATTCTTGTGAGTGTTTCATTTTTGGCCCTCATTCAGGCTTTTGTGCTTTCCGATTTTTCCCTTGCGTTGGCCCAAGGGTATTCCCACACTCTGCAACCCCTCATCTATAAGATCACCTCGGTCTGGGGCAATCATGAGGGCTCGATGTTGTTATGGGTGCTTATTCTCACCGGGTTTGGGGCTGCGGTTGCGGCATTTGGCAGAAATTTGCCCAACGATTTGCTTACCCTTGTGTTAGCGATTCAGGGGGGCTTGGGCGCGGCATTTATTTCGTTTACGCTTTTTACCTCCAACCCTTTTGAAAGACTAAGTCCGGTTCCCTTGGAAGGGCGCGATCTAAATCCAGTGTTGCAGGATATTGGCTTAGCTATTCACCCACCGCTCCTATATGTTGGATATGTGGGACTATCGGTGTGCTTTTCCTTCGCCATCGCCGCGTTGATTTCCGGTCGTATTGATGCCGCATGGGCGCGCTGGGTTCGGCCTTGGGCCTTGGCCAGTTGGGCTTTTCTTTCCCTTGGTATCGCTATGGGGTCCTACTGGGCCTATTACGAACTTGGTTGGGGCGGCTGGTGGTTTTGGGATCCGGTGGAAAACGCTTCTTTGATGCCATGGTTGGCCGCAACGGCTTTACTGCATTCCGCTCTTGTGATGGAAAAACGTAACGCATTGAAAGTCTGGACGATTTTTCTGGCGATAATGGCATTTTCCTTGTCATTACTTGGCACATTTTTGGTGCGCTCCGGAATTTTGACCTCGGTTCATTCTTTTGCCAGTGATCCAACGCGTGGAGTTGTAATTTTAACGATGTTGGGCGTTGTTATCGGCGGCGCTTTTGTGCTGTTTGCATGGCGCGCTAGTGCCTTGCGTAGTGGTGGCTTGTTTGCACCCATCAGCCGTGAGGGTGCGTTGATTATCAATAATCTGTTTTTGGCAACCGCAGTGGTAGCTGTGCTTGTGGGCACGCTCTATCCCCTGGCGCTTCAGGCATTTGATGGCACGTTAATTTCAGTTGGTGCGCCTTTCTTTGATCTAACCTTTGGTATTTTAATGGCACCCCTGCTCGTTTTGATGCCCTTTGGTCCTTTTCTGGCTTGGAAACGCGGGGACTTGATCGCGGTTACCCAGCGTTTGGCGGGTGCGGCGGGGCTGACAGTCCTGCTCACAATTGTTGTATTCATGTTGATGGGCATGCAAATTTCCCTTGCGGTACTTGGCATTATGCTTGGCCTGTGGGTGAGTATTGGTGCGCTTGCAGAATTGGTTGACCGTTCCAAATTTGGCAAGATTGAGTTCTCTCGATCATGGGCTCGCCTTGTGGGCTTGCCAAAAAATGCCTGGTCAACAACCCTTGCCCACATGGGAATTGGCATTTGTGTTCTAGGCATTGTTTCTGTGGGCACTTGGGAGAGTGAACGCGTGGATAATATGGCGTTGAATGAAACAGTTATTCTGGCGGGTTATGAAGTGACAATGACCAGTGTTAATCGCCGCCAAGAGGATAATTTCGTCGCTGAAAAGGTCACTTTTGATGTTAAATCCCCCTGGGGTTGGAAGAGAGAAGCGGCTTCGGAAAAACGTGTCTATACAGCCTCTCAACAGCCGAGCACCGAAGCGTCCATCCTGACCTATGGTTTTTCTCAGCTATATATTTCCCTTGGGGATGTGGATGCGAATGGCGCGCGCGTCGTACGGATTTGGCATAAACCCTATATTACATTGATCTGGTTTGGGATATTGATTATGGCCGGGGCTGGGTTCTTGTCCTTGAGTGATCGAAAATTGCGGGTTGGCATGCCAAAGGCGTCCGTTCAAAAATCCACAAAAAAAATCGAGGTACCAGCAGAATGAAGACATTTCTAATGAAGTGGTTTCTTGTTCTGTTGTGCCTTGGGGCATTGGGCGGGCCATCCTATGCCGTTAACCCGGACGAGATTTTATCTGACCCTGTGTTAGAAACGCGCGCCCGGGCAATTTCCTCAGAATTGCGTTGTCTTGTATGTCAAAATCAATCCATTGATGATTCCGATGCGGATTTGGCCCGAGATTTGCGTTTGCTGGTACGTGAACGGTTGGTGGCGGGGGATAGTGATTCTGAAGTGGTGACGTTCCTTGTGGCACGTTATGGCGAATTCGTGCTGCTCAAACCCTATTTCGGGTGGCATACACTGGCCCTATGGGCCACTGCCCCGCTGGTGATGCTTATCGCTATTATTGCTTTGCTGATGCATTTGCGTCGTCGCAAGTCTGTCGCAAAGGAGATGGCAAAAGCGCCGGTTCCCATGAGTAAAGTAGAACAGGCCGCCCTTGATAGTCTTGATAAATTCGATTGAGTGAGCGCACAGCGGCTTTTTCGACTTAAGTGGGACGGGGGTGGTGTTTTCTCGGAAACGTCCCTTGCTTGAGTTAATTTCAGACTCGCGTTATTAGCCGCGTATGCTGGATTTTTTAACATACTTTATTGCGCCCGGCCTTGATGTGTCCTTCACCATCGCCCTCATTGTTTTGAGTGCTTTGACCTCCGCTATTACCGCGACTTTTGGTCTTGGGGGCGGCTCCTTACTTATTGCAGTGATGAGTTTGATAATGCCCGTAGCGATTGTTGTCCCCGTGCACGGGGCCGTACAATTGGGCTCAAACGGGGGCCGCGCAATCCTGCGGCGGAAATTTATCCAATGGCAATTTGTCGGCTGGTTCATTCTTGGCTCAGCTGTTGGCGCGCTGGTCGGGGGTCGCCTCGCAACGCTACTCCCTGATAACTGGTTCAAGGGCGCTATAGCACTGTTCCTGCTCTATTCCGTCTGGGCGCCCAAGCCCAAAATTACTGGGCGCGGGCCAATTTCCACCACACTTGCTGGCATGTTCACCTCGACAGTGGGCATGATTGTGGGCATCGCGGGGCCATTAGTAGTGACATTTCTCAGAAATTTGACTGACCGGCGCCAGATTGTGGGCACACACGCCTTTTTGATGACCTGTCAGAACATCTTCAAATTTTTGGCATTCACCTTTTTTGGTTTTGCTCTTTGGGATTATACGCCGCTCATTCTTGCCATGGTCGCCAGCGGCTTTATTGGCACATATACCGGGGGTTTTGTGCTTGATCGAGTACCAGAAAACATCTTTCGTATTGCCTTTCGGCTTATCCTGACCCTTGTTGCCCTTGATCTGGCCCGCCGGGCATTTTTGGGCATTTAATGTTCCCTCTACCCCCCTGCCTTGCTTTAGCCCCAAGCATTACCAAAAGTTAATGTTGGTGTAATGTAACCGAAAGGTTGGCCCGTTTAGCTCTGTATGCCTGTTGAGGTTGCATAGTCCTAGGAGTTAATACATATGGCGAACCCAATTTTTTCAAGCCCACGCAAGTGGCTAACCGCGAATTCTGTCGCAGCGATAATTGCATTGTCCGGTGCGGGTATTATGCTCAGTGCCACCCAATCCAGCGCACAAATTTCTGTTGCAGTTGGTGCCCCTGCAAGTTTTGCAGATTTAGTTGAAGCTGTGAAACCGGCTGTTGTTTCGATCAGTGTTGAGGGCAGCCACGAGGTGCGTCGTTTGGGAAATGAAGAATTTTTCTTCCAGTTCCCTGATCTGCCTGAAGACCATCCCCTTCGTAAATTCTTTGACCAATTTGAAGAGCGCAGGGGGCAAAATCCCGGCGACAATGGGCCAAGAACCCGCCGCTTTCAAGCCGCAGGGTCAGGGTTTATCATTTCAGCCGATGGTCTTGTGGTAACCAATAACCATGTGGTTGAAAATGCTGATAATATTATCATCACCGACGAGAATGGTGATGAGCATGTGGCAATTCTTGTTGGTACAGATCGCCGTACCGATCTGGCCCTGTTACGCATTGAAGGCGCGCAGGATTTGCCCTTCGTTGAATTTGCTGAAACCGATGTACGTGTTGGCGACTGGGTCGTGGCCGTGGGGAACCCCTTTGGTCTTGGGGGCACGGTAACCGCCGGTATTGTATCCGCCCGTGGACGTGACATTTCGCGCAATTCCTATGGTGATTTCATTCAGATTGACGCCGCAATTAATGGCGGAAACTCCGGCGGTCCAACTTTTAACCTCTCCGGCCAAGTGGTGGGCGTTAACACCGCTATCTTTTCTCCCAATGGGGGTAATGTGGGCATTGCCTTTGCCATTCCAGCCGACACCGTGCGTCAGGTGATAACCGATTTGATGGATGATGGTGAGGTAACACGCGGTTTCCTAGGCGTGGGCATTCAGGATATGACCAAGGATCTTGCCGATAGTCTGGGGCTTGCTCGCGCCCGAGGCGCGATAGTTACGGCACCCACCCCCGATGGCCCCGCTGGAAAAGCGGGCATTGAGGCCGGCGATGTCATCCTTAAGGTCAATGGGGAATTGATTGATGATTCTGCTGATCTTATTCGTACCGTGGCCCCACTTGCCCCTGAAACGCCTGTTGAAGTGGTCGTTTGGCGCGATGGCGCAGAAAAAACTTTTGCCGTCACTCTCGTTGAGCGTGTTGAGCAGGTGGCTCAGATTGAACAGGATGAGCCGGTTGTAGAGGATATACCGCTTCCCCCAGAACCAAATTCTGTGGGGCTAATTTTTGAACCTAATGAAAGCGGAACTGGTTTGCGTGTAATGGAAGTGGAAGCCCAATCAAACGCCGCAGAAAAAGGCATTGCCAGCGGCGATATATTGCTTGAAGTTGGCGGTGAAACGCTGATCACGATAGAGCAGTTTGATGCGGCGGTCCTAGCGGCGCAAGAGGCTGACAATTCAACTTTGTTGATCAAAATGAGCCGTGGGAACCAGGTTCGTTTCATCGGCCTTCCCCTCTAGCCAAAAATGTGATCGGTGGAGGGAGCGCTGGTATGCCGCTCCCCCCACTTGATTGTTTCTTTGACAAAATTCGCCTAGGGTTCGCACATGAAAATATTACTTATCGAAGATGATCGCGAGGCGGCCTCATATCTTATTCAGGCACTCGACGAGGCAGGCCATGTGACCCATCATGCAAGCGATGGTGAAACGGGATATGCCATGGCGTCGGGCATGGATTATGATGTTTTGATCATCGATCGAATGCTCCCCCGGCGTGATGGTATTTCCATCATCGAATCCCTGCGCGCTGAAGATAACAAGACCCCAGTTCTTATTCTATCGGCCCTTGGCGAGGTGGAAGATCGTGTGACCGACTTGCGCTCCGGGGGTGATGATTATTTGACCAAGCCCTACGCATTTTCTGAACTTCTAGCCCGTATTGAAGTGCTGGCCCGTCGCTTAAACCCGGCGGAGGCCGCCACCAATTATCAAGTGGGTGACCTGACCCTAGATCGATTGTCACGCTTGGTGATGCGCGGCGAAGAAAAAATCCTGCTACAGCCGCGCGAATATCGTTTGTTGGAATATCTTATGAAATATTCCGGTCAGGTGGTGACCCGTACCATGCTGCTTGAAAATGTGTGGGACTATCATTTTGATCCGCAAACAAATGTGATTGATGTGCACATGTCTCGTCTTCGAGCCAAGATTGACCGGGGGCAAAAATCTCAATTGCTCCAGACAATCCGCGGTGCTGGATATATGATCCGTGAATAGTATTAGCCAACTTTGGCGCACAACGACCGTGCGCCTTACGGCGCTTTTCATTCTAATTTTTGTAGTTTTTTCTGTGATATTGCTGGGATATGTTGGGTTTCAATCCTCCATTGAATTGCAACGGTTACAGGCGCGAGATGTGAATTGGGAAGTGCGTCAATTCGAAAACCTTTATGAACGTCGCGGCATGCGTGCCCTTGCTATTGCGGTGCAACGGCTTGCGACTCAGCCCGGACCGGGCATCTATTATTTTGGCAAGCCTGATGGGGAAATGATCGCGGGAAATTTTCACGCAATGCCCGTGGATGTGCTGGCTAATGCCGGGCAATATTCGTTCACCTATTCCCCCGATATTGCCTTTGACCGCCGCAATGCGCCACCCCCCACAAATCGCGATGAGGAACGTCAGGATCATGAGCGTGAAGGCAAGCTGGCCCATGCCGTGGTACGCACCATAATTCTTGAGGGGGATTTTCGCCTTGTTGTGGGACGCGATATTGTTCAACGTCGCAATTTTACACAAATTATCGTGCGTACAATGTCTTTGGGTGTTGTGGGTATTATTATTCTTTCGGCTATTGCTGGCGGTTTAACGGCGCGCCGGGTTTTGAAACGTATCAACGCAGTCAATAAAACATCGAATGAAATTCGTTCCGGCAATATGTCCCAGCGGGTGCCTGTGACCAAACGCAATGACGAGTTTGACCAGCTTGCTATTGGCCTCAATGATATGCTCGATCGCATCGAACAGCTTATGCAGGGACTAAAAGAGGTAACTGACAATGTTGCCCATGACTTAAAACCTCCGTTAACACGTTTGCGCAACCGCGCCGAGGCTGCCTTACGTGATGGACGTACGGATGAAGAACATCGCCAAGCTCTAGAATCTACAATCGTGGAGAGTGATAGGCTCATTTCTACTTTTAACGGCCTTTTGTTGATAGCTCGTCTTGAGGCTGGCTCAAATTCCGAGGCCTTAAGCCCGCTTAACCTGTCTGAAATTGTGGCCGATGTGGGTGAACTTTATGCACCTGTGATTGAAGATGCCGGGGGTGTTTTAGAAACTGATATACAGAACGATATTACCTTTAACGCAAACCGGGAATTACTTGCCCAAGCGCTTGTGAATCTGTTGGAGAACGCCATAAAGTATGCTCTGAATGGCGAACATGCTAACGCTAGGGACGGGAATGAAAAAATTACGCTTAGCCTTACGCGTCACGCACAACAGATACAGATTATTGTTGCTGACAATGGTCCAGGAATTCCCGCGCAGGATCGCGTCCATGTTTTGGAGCGCTTTGTGCGGCTGGAGAAAAGCCGAACTGAAACCGGTTCAGGGTTGGGTCTTGCGCTGGTTTCCGCCGTGGTACAATTGCATAAGGGGAGCATCACGATTGAAGACAACGAGCCCGGCGTGCGGGCGGTTATTAGTATTCCCACACCCTAGCTTACACCAGTTTAGGGAGCAGTTAGCATGATCGCTAAATTTACGCCGCTTCCCAAATATGGTTCTGCCCCCCCATTCAACACATGGCTTGACGAGTTGGCAAGTGAGCAGAATTCAATAATCAAGCAAGCGGATCAGGTACTTGAAACTCTGTTCACAGCGGCCCCTTATATATTTTCTTTAGCCCAAAAGCACACCGAATTTTTGTGTGCATCACTGCAAGTTGCGCCAAGTGTCAGCATGCAGACTATTCTTGAAATTGTTCGCGAAGCCGGAATTTCATTTACGGATGAGGAAAAATTTTCAATTGCAATTCGTCTGGCCAAGGATCAAGTGGCGTTGTTGGTGTCTATTGCTGAAACCGGAAAAGTTTGGACGGCAAAACAGGCGGCCATTGCCCTGAGTGATTTTGCCGACATTTGCCTTGAGGCCAGCCTGAATTTTTTAGTGCGTCAGGCGAGTATTGATGGAAAGTTCGTTGACAGCGATACGCCCATTTTGGCAAGCAATTGCGGATTGTTCATTTTGGCTCTGGGCAAGCATGGGGGGCGGGAGCTAAATTATTCTTCCGATATTGATATTGTCGCCTTCTTTGATCCCCACATAGGTATTCTGTCAAACCCTGATGAAGCATCAAAAACCTACGCGCGTATTGTGCGAAAACTTGCCGCTTTGATGCAAGATCGAACGGCGTATGGTTATGTGTTTCGCACGGATTTGCGGCTAAGGCCCGACCCCGGATCGACACCCGTAGCCCTCTCGGTTGATGCGGCATTGAGTTATTATGAAGCCCGAGGGCAAAATTGGGAGCGTGCCGCATGGATTAAGGCGCGGCCCGTTGCTGGTCACAGGGCTTTAGCCAAGGATTTTTTGAAAAACCTTGCCCCGTTCATCTGGCGCAAACATCTAGATTTTGCCACCATCGCCGACATTCAGGCCATGAAACGACAAATTAATATTGCCCAAAATGTCGGTGAAGAGCGACTGGCCGGGCATAATGTTAAATTGGGGCGCGGGGGGATTCGCGAGATTGAGTTTTTTGCTCAAACCCAGCAATTGATTGCGGGGGGCCGGGAACAAGGGTTGCGGGTAATCCCAACGGTTGATGCGCTTAATGCGCTGGCGCACTTAAATTGGATAAAACCGGAAACAGCTTTGGAACTGGGGGAGGCCTATTGGTTTTTGCGTGGTGTGGAAAATCGTGTGCAAATGCTCAACGACGAGCAAACCCATGTTTTGCCCGAAAATCAAAAACCCCTCGGTGCTATTTCCCTTTTGATGGGTTTTGAGCAACTATCTGATTTTGAGAGGGCCTACCGGAAATATCTGGAAGTCGTCACAACAAATTATTCCAATCTTTTCGCCAACGAAAATGTCCTGTCATCAGACATTGGCTCTTTAGTATTTACGGGCACCGATGATGATCCGGCAACCCTTGAAACCCTTTCGTCCCTTGGGTTTTTAGATGCAAAAAAAGCTTCTGACATTATCAGAAGCTGGCATTTTGGACGGTATGCGGCGACGCGGGCCCCCGTGGCTCGTGCTCATCTCACCGAGCTTATTCCCATGCTATTGAAAATAATCGCCAGGGCAGGGAATGGCGATATTGCATTGGCTCGGTTTGACGACTTTTTGTCACGCCTACCTATGGGGGGGCAGCTTTTTGCGATTTTGCGCACCCATGAGGACCTATGCCGGTTGTTGATCGCCTTTATGGCCTCCGCCCCTAAAATGGCAGAGGCAGTTATCCGGCGTGCCCATGTTCTGGATGGTCTAATTGACGCAACACGCACGGCTGAAATTGTGAGTTCAGATATTTTGAAGAACAAAGTTGATAGCTTTCTTCAGGCAGGTGAAGGTTTTGAGGAAATTATTGACCGAGCCAGAATTATCGGGCAGGAGGAGAAATTCCTGATTTCAGCCGGATTGATTTCTGGCACAATTACAGGTGCACAGGCGGCAAAACAATACGCCACTTTGGCCCAAACGTTGCTTGAAGTCCTGTTTGCCCATGTCAAAACATTGTTTGAAGCGCGCCATGGACTAGTGCCGGGCGCGCGCACGGCGTTGCTTGCATTCGGCAAATTGGGCTCTGAACAAATGAATGTAACTTCCGATTTGGATGTCATATTGTTGTTTAGCGCCCCTGAGGAAAGTGAAATGTCCGATGGGGATAGGCCGCTGGATAAGTCGCTTTATTTCACCCGCCTGACCCAAAGATTGATTTCTGCGATTTCGGCACAAACAGCCGAGGGAATTCTCTACGAAGTTGATATGCGCTTACGCCCCTCTGGAAACGCGGGGCCACTTGCAACCTCAGTGAGCGCTTTTATGAATTATCAACGACAAAAGGCTTGGACTTGGGAACATCAGGCGCTGACCCGCGCGCGGGCATTGTGCGCAGATGATGCGTTTTGTGCTGAGATAGATGCCCAGCTGCAGGATATTCTTATCTACGATATTCTCACAACGACGAACGACAAAGGCAGCGATAAAGACAGCGACAAAATTCGCTCAGACGTGGTTGAAATGCGACAGCGTTTGTTAAAGGAGCGCCCCGCTGCCCATGGTTTCGATCTAAAATTAGTGGACGGCGGGCTGATGGACATAGAGTTCATTGCTCAATCTGCAGTATTGATTTATCCGAAAATGTTGGTGCACTGCCGGCGCGATGTCGGCGAAATTCTAAGTGTTCTTGGGCAGAAAAATTTGTTGGAGGGGGCTGAGAAACTCGCACAAGTCTATGTATTGATGTCCGATATTTTACAAATCGCCAACACATGCCTGTTAAATCCTTCAAATCAGGACAATTGGAATGAAGGGTTTAAGCTGTTGCTGGCGCGCCTGACAAATTATCCAGATTTTGGCCGGCTTGAGCAGGATATTCAAAGCATGCAAGCTAGCGTGCGCGCCGGTTTTACCCAATGGTTTTGCCCAGTGGTTTAGCTCAAGGGGATGACGCAATACGCCACGTGTTTCGCATTATGCGGCGATGACGTTTTTCGAAACTTTTGATGCATTGAAGGGCAGGGAGATGGCAACGGTCGTGCCAATGGCCGGTGTGCTGTCGATGGCTATTTCGCCTCCGCTCAGTTCCGCCAACGCTTGGGAAATAGCCAAACCAAGTCCCAGACCCCCATGTTCTTTTCGTTTGCTTGCGTCCGTCAAGGTGAAGGGCGTGAGAATTTTGGACATGCGATCTGGGGAGATGCCAATACCAGTATCTGTGATTTCCAAAACCACGCCGTCATCTGCCACCCATGCGCTCAGTCTGATTTTTCCACCTGCGGGTGTGAAGCGAACGGCGTTATCCAGCACATTTTCCAACATTCTTTCATAGCCCATCCTATCCCCGATAAGGACAGAGGCGCAGAAACAATCAACGTCCAAGGTGACACCACAACGGGCCGCGCGCGGTTCAAACCGTTTTCGTAAACCGGTCAATAAGTCATCAACAAGAATTTGGTCGGCGGCCAAAATACGCTGTCCACTCTCTAGTTGGGCCAGCTCCAGCACATCCGCAACAGACAATAAAAGGTCTTCGCCCGATTGCTTGATGCTTTGAATATAGGTGAGATAACGTTTGTCCCCCACCGGCCCGTATGTTTGATGGCCAATTAGGGCTGCAAAGCCAATAATGTGGTTGAGCGGTGTGCGAATGTCGTGGCTTAAATGGGCAAGAAATGCGGCCTTGGAACGATTTGCTTCTTGGGCATGAATTTTTTCCTCGCGATAGGCTTGTTGAATGTCTCTTTGCTTGGATTGAAGGACAAGAAGCTCCTTGCGAAGACTTTGATTGGTACTCAACACCAGATTTAATTGCCCCAACAGAGCACGGGCAGATATAGCGTGGGTAAAAAGTAAATAGGCCAAAACAGAAATCATAATCGCCAAAGCCAGCCCGACTAAAACTGATGCCGGAACAGACAATAAACTATGGGTTTGGGCAAGCACTATACATAAGCCAAGCACAATAATTGCACTTGCAATCAGGCCAACAAAAAGAAAATTTGCAACCCAAGTCGGAGCGGACGAAGTCTGTGCAGCCGAAGGCGCCGATTGCAAAGATGGTGCTTGCAGGGAGGGTGTTTGGTGAGAGAGCTCGAGAGGCGCAGGGATATGTGGCTTGGCGTTGCCGGTGGGTTTGTGCCCATATTCGCTGTTCGCCGCGCCCCCGCTCGGCTCAATACCAACGTTATTTCCCACCCCTAAAGACACCTTTTGACCGAATTAACTTTGCGTTAACCCCTACAATGAATCATTGCCCGGCCCCATGTCCATACCTCTAATTGGTAGGAACATAGGTCAAGGCTAAAAACATGAGTCAGAAGAATCGCTTAGCGCAAAATATTTATTTTTGCGGGGCCAGAGTCCGCGCCAAAATGTCCGCTAAATCCCGCGAATTACCCTTCCGAGCCGCCAGCTTGGTCATGACTTCTTCGGCTTTAGATTGCCGATTCGGCTCCCATGTGCGCCACATGCGAAAGCTTTCCATAATAGATGACGACACGTGGGGGTTTATTGGATCAACCTCCTCAGCAATCCGGGATGCAAACTCAAAACCGGCACCGTCCGCACGGCTAAACTGGGCAACATTGCCCATCGTGAAACTGCCAATTAGTGCATAAAGACGGTTCGGGTTAGTTTTATTGAAATCCTTGCTTTGGTAGATCCGTTCAACGCGATTTAGGCAGTTTGTATCTGGTGCCAAAGCCATCAGGGAGAGCCATTTGTCATAGATAAGAGCATCACCCCCAAATTGGGCTCGGAAATGTTCAAGATGGATTTCAGCGTCGCTCCCCCAACGGGCAGAAATACTGGCAAGTGCGCCAATGCGGTCGTTCATATTATTTGCGTCATAATAATGGGCTGCGGTGAGCGCAGCCATTTCTTTTGTTTCTCCAG
>JAJRRG010000007.1 GCA_024279675.1 Alphaproteobacteria bacterium | reverse complement strand
GTACCAGTGATTTTTTCATATTCTCACTTTCAGTTTGCAGTGCTGTGCACTTTATATGCACCTGTAATCTGACAGGAACCTGAACGCACTCTTCCTTTTTGCTTCAGTTGGTTGTCAGCTTTGTATAGGATAAGCAGATATTAGAGCTATAAAGACGGGGTGGAATATGCGTGTTTTGTTGATCGAGGATGATACGGTACTTGGGGCCGGCGTGCGCGATCAAATCAAGGTTGAGGGTCATTCGGTTGACTGGGTTACACGGCTGGATGAGGCGGGTGATTATCTTGCCAGCGCGGCCTATGATCTGGTGTTACTGGATCTGATGTTGCCTGACGGGCGCGGTCTGCCCTTTCTGCATGATTTGCGTGCACGCGGGGATGTAACACCGGTGATCATACTGACGGCCCTTGACCAAATCAGCGACCGGATTGCGGGGTTGAATACGGGCGCGGATGATTACATGGTAAAACCTTTTGATCTGTCTGAGCTATCGGCACGATTAGCGGCTGTGGCGCGTCGCTATTCGGGAAATCCGAACCCATTGATAACAATTGGTAATCTGGAAGTCGACCTGGCCGCCAAGTCGGTACGCCGCCAGGGAAAACTGGTTCCCTTAACAGCCCGTGAATGGGTTTTGTTTGAAGGGTTTGTTCAACGTCCGGGGCAGATATTATCTAAAGCGCAACTCGAAGAACGGCTGTACGCTTTTGGCACCGAGGTGGAAAGCAATACCATTGAAGTCCATATAAGCCGTCTGCGTAAAAAACTGGACAAAGGCACAATTGAAACGGTTCGCGGGATGGGATACCGGTTGGAATCCCCCGTATGAGATGGCTCAGTTCATTGCAGGTAAGACTGGCGCTGACTGTCGGAATTGGCGTGTCAATTTTATGGTTGATGACAGCATTCATTACCGCCGCCACCATAAATAAAGAGATGAACGAAGTCTTTGATAATGCTTTGGCCGAAACAGCTCAGCACGTGCTGCCACTTGCCATTCAAGAGGTTTTCCAACGACAAGCCGATAATACAGAGCAATTGATTTCTACGCTAAGAGAGGGCGAGGAATTTCTAACCTACGTGGTGCGAAACGATGAAGGGCAGGTTTTATTGCGATCCCATGATGCGGATGTGTGTAATTTCCCTCCTTATGAAGATAGTGGCTTTGTACAAACCCCCACCCATAGATTGTATTATGACTCCGCCCTGGCAGGGGATTTTAATATTGCGGTTGCTGAACCACTGGATCATCGTGCCGAGGTATCGTTTGAAACTCAGATGGCGCTCGGCCTGCCCCTGTTTGTCCTCCTGCCCCTGACGCTGGGAGGTATCTGGTATCTTGTGCGTTTGATGCTGCGTCCTTTGCGCGGATTACGTGCGGAACTGTCGACGCGTAATGGGAACGATCTTACACCAGTTAATACCAATGGTTTGCCCAACGAAATCACCCCGGTGGTGGACGCGGTGAACGCCGTATTTACCCGTCTTCAGCGAACGCTGGAAGCTGAGCGTAGCTTTGCCTCCAATGCGGCCCATGAGTTACGGACTCCTGTTGCAGCGGCACTGGTACAAACCCAGCGCTTAATGGTTGAAACTGATGAGGATGATACACGCAAACGGGCCACGGATATTGAGTTGTCGCTGAAACGCTTAAACCGTATGTCAGAAAGACTAATGCAGATGGCCCGGGCAGAAGGTGCCAGTCTGCGCACAAACACCAAGGTTGATCTTGGGCTTGTATTGAAAATGGTTGTGGATGAATTAAGCTATAGCGATGATGCAAACCAGTTAGTGCTGGATTTACCGGATCAACCCGTCATGTCAAATGTTGATGCCGATATTTTTGCCATTATGGTGAGAAATCTTTTGGAAAATGCCTTACGGCATGGTTCAAACCTTGCGCCTGTCGACATTAAAATGCGCCTGAATGACAAGCCACATGCCAGCATTTCCTTGCATATAGCCAATGAAGGGCCGGTTGTTCCCCAGGAGGTGTTGAATAATCTACGTCATCGCTTTTTTCGTAATCACAGCAATTCCAAGGGGAGCGGGTTGGGACTGGCGATTGTTCACACAATTATCAATGGCATAGGAGGTTCAATTGAAACCCTGTCACCTGCAGTTGGTCGCCAAGATGGTTTCGAAATAAACTTGCTCTTTGATGAAGTTTGAATTGTGAATTCCGCCAGTCTATTAACGTTACAGCTGTGTGTATGAATGGGTCTCCATTGTTTGATGGGCTTGTTGTTTGTGGAAACCGATGAAGTTGTTTCCCGCTTTGAAATCGAGCTGGAGACTTAATCGAAAGAAAACTAACAAATGAATGCTCTAGTTTTCTAGACGCCTTGTGGTTTCATTTTCTGCTGTTTTTTGAAGTTGACGGGTAACAGCAACCCGTTGACTGCGTGTTTTCGTTTTAGATTATAGAGCATTTCAATATAGTCAAACACGCCCTGCCTTGCGCTATATCTGGGCGGCGTTTATAGCCAATTTGTGCTCTGACCCTTGCAAGTCTGGCTAATCGTGCCAGTCGGTTCGGGCAACATTTCTCCCCCTGATCTTGCAGATTACCATGAAGTTTGCGGCAACCGAAAACTTTGTCACTTTCTTTCCAAGCATCATCAATCAATTCTGTTTGGCGGCATCCGGCACAGGGTAGGGACATGGAAATGGGGGCGATGCGCTTTGATAAAGGTGTACTTCATTTTGCATTTTTGGCGAAGTGCATCGTTGCCTTTTTAGTTTGTCACGTTCCTCTATGGCGCGGATCAGCTCCTGTTCTAGCCGCCTTATTTTTAGATGACAAAGTGTCTACAATTCTAGGGGCTGTTCAAACATTGGATAATTCAGCTTGACATGAAAGGCCCTGCCATCCACGGTTTTTGCATAATCACATATGGAATCGAGTAAGATTATGAACAATTCTGAAGAGACTCTTGATCCTGCAAACTGGGAACGTACTCGCAAATTGGCACACAAAATGGTCGATGATGCGATTCTTCACCTCGACGCTGTTCGCGACCGGGGAGTTTGGCAGGAAATGCCTGATAATGTGCGGGCTCATTTCAAAGCGTCTGCGCCGATGGCTCCGCAGGAACTTGAAACCGTATATGATGAATTGCGCGAGAATCTTCTTCCATATTCGATGGGTAATATTCACCCGCGCTTTTGGGGCTGGTATATGGGGTCGGG
This sequence comes from Alphaproteobacteria bacterium, assembly GCA_024279675.1. Classification (GTDB taxonomy): domain Bacteria; phylum Pseudomonadota; class Alphaproteobacteria; order Rhizobiales; family Devosiaceae; genus DROE01. The sequence continues at coordinate 811 of JAJRRG010000007.1, read as the reverse complement.
CAATTTCACGGGCGCGTTGGGTGATTTTCTAGCGGCGGTGGACGGATCAAATCTGGGTGGTGGCAACACGGCTGCGGCTTTGATGGACAGCCAAGTTATTGATTGGTTTAAAGAGCTGATGGGATTTCCTGCAAGCGCTAGTGGAACGCTAACCAGTGGCGGATCGATGGCAAATATGGTAGCCCATACCGTTGCCCGCAATGCAATGGCGGGGATTGATGTGCGAGCGGAGGGTATTATGTCAATGCCTCAGCCGCTAAGATTTTACGCGTCAGATCAAGTTCATAGCTGCCATCAAAAAGCGCTGGAGACATTGGGCCTTGGCGCTAAATCCCTGACAGAAGTTCCAAGTGATGATCACCAGAGAATGGATATTTCTGGGCTTGAAAAAGCCATTGCAGACGACATCGCTATGGGCATAAAGCCCGCCTGTGTAATTGGGACGGCGGGTACGACGAATACTGGCGCACTTGATGACCTCAAATCTATTGCTGCAATATGCCAACGACACGGTATTTGGTTCCATGTGGACGGTTGCATTGGTGCACTTTTGCGGATCGCACCAAAGCACAAGACTCTGGTTGATGGCATGGAGTTGGCCGACTCGATTGCGCTCGATCCGCATAAATGGTTGCATACCCCGTTTGAGGCTGGGTGTGTTCTATTGCGCGATGCAAAACAGCATTTTGAAGCATTCGAAATGCATGGAGAATACCTTCAAATGCAAACTCGTGGCGTAATTGCTGGCAAATTTCTAGCGGACTATGGGTTTGAATTAAGCCGTGGCTTTAAGGCGCTCAAAATTTGGATG
>JAJRRG010000162.1 GCA_024279675.1 Alphaproteobacteria bacterium | reverse complement strand
TGAGGGCAATGTAGGGGGAGTAAAATAAGATCGGTTTAAGATTCAAACTTAACATTATCTTACTGAGAAACTTCGAGTTTTTAGCTTTCTAAATCCTTACACCGGGTCATCATTTTGTAACCTTATTTAAGTGTAAACCCCACGGTTATCAGCTGTTAATCATGTAAGGCACTGCGCCATGCCCTATAGGCAAACCACAAAATCAACATCGTTCCGATCAATTCAATCAGTCGGGCGACAAACCCGAACAAGCCAATATCAAGTCGAATGGAGCCGGCCAGAAATATGACCAATTCGGCCAGAGTGATGCCAAATAATAATGGTGTGCCCCAATTGCTTTTAATCCACATGCCCACCCCGGCAAAAATACGCGCGATAGCAAATGTGCCCAATATTGCAAAACCTGCGACCGAGTATTTTGCCAATGGATCAATGTCCCCTGCCCCAACCCCTAACAATCGCCCCGCATCAAGAACGCCGTTGAGCAAGGCGAGGATCGCAATTTGCCGGACAATAATAAGAATCATATTTAGAAGGCCACTAAATTGGGAGAACATAATATGGTTGAGCGAATAGACAAAAAGCGCCTGAAATAAACCTTTATCCGGTTTGATGCCTGTCTGCAAATAGGTTTAAGAGCTGTCCTCAAATAAAGAGGCAAGAGTTTCTCCTTGAATATCACCTTGGCTTGCTGTGGCCCGTTGTGCAAATCACTGTTAGACAAACGTGAATAAAACCCGACCTATGGGAAAAAAGGCACCAATGATGGAAAGCCTGTTGGCTTTCAAACGGGCGGGGTGTGCCGGAATTTTGACCAATTTCGCCATGGATGCAGCAAAATTATTACGGACATAAAATCAGACTGAGGCCGGCATTGCACTTGAATTTAATTCTTTGCGCATTAAATAGTGGGTAGCAATAAAAACGGGGTAAATTTATGAGCAAACGCGAAATAACCGAGTTACCTGACCCGCAAACCTTTCCTGAATTATTTGAAAATCTGCTAACGCGCCGTGTCGTTGCGTTCATCATTGATACGTTTGTTCTTACTCTTATTGTTTCAGTCGTTGGGATCATTGGTTTTGTAATGGGGCTTTTTACCTTCGGAGTTTCCTGGCTTGCTCTTTTGTTCGTGTTACCTTTGTCCATCGTCGCCTATTATGGTGCCACCCTCGGCTCTGAAAAACGGGCAACCATTGGTATGAGTGTTATGGATCTCGTTCTCACTCCGGCGCGTGGTGGCCCCATGAATGGCTGGGCGGCATTTGCCCATCCACTGTTGTTTTGGATTACCAGCTGGATATTGCCACCCTTTTCCCTGATGGTGGCGTTGTTTACACCGCGTCGTCAGATGATCCATGATTATATTATGGGCACTTTAATGGTACGTCGATCCCCTATGGAACAGCATTGGAACAAATACTGAGCCTAGGTCCTCTGAATTTTTCCCGCGATTAGGCCGCAATTTTTCCTGCACAAAACCCTGTTTTTCCTTGTGTTGCTAATTTTTCCTTGGATGATGCAAATGGATTAGCCATGATAGGGCGTCATGTTTGATTTATTCACTGATTCCAGTTTTACGCCTGCACAATTGGCCATGGGGCTGACCTTTGGCATTATTGTAATTTCCATGGTATTTTATGCCTTCGAGCTGGCTGCGCTGGAAGTTGTGTCTCTTGGCGCAATCTTGGCGCTCATGCTTGTGGGTACACTTGTCCCCGGCGCCGGAATTAACCCTCAGGACTTGTTGCGCGGTTTTTCCAACCCGGCGCTGTTTACAATTCTAGCGTTGTTGGTGGTGGGTCAGGGCCTGATCCAAACTGAAGCCCTTGCCTCTTTGGCTGAATATTTAGGTAATTTGTGGCCACAACGTCCCACCTTGGTTGTTATCGTGTTGCTGTTAATCGCTGGTGCAGCCTCAGCCATTGTTAACAATACCCCGGTGGTTGTGGTGTTCATTCCTGTATTAGCCTCTATATTGAAACGCCGGAAAATATCTGCGGCGAAATATATGATGCCGCTAAGCTACATCACCATTCTTGGGGGGATGCTAACATTGCTTGGCTCCTCAACCAACTTGCTAGCAGCAGGTGTCGCTCGGGAATCCGGCATTGAAATTGGATTTTATGATTTTGCCGTTCCTGGACTTGCCATGGCGTTGGTCGGGGGTGTTTATGTATTGTTTATCGTGCCGCTTTTTGTGCCTGACAATGAAAAGGGCACGCCTCAAATGCGGGCGCGCTCCATGCAATTTCTGACTGAAATCCAACTCACTCCGGGACATCCCCTCATTGGCGACAAGACCATCGCCGGTATGTTTCCCAATCTTACCAGTTTTACCGTGCGGTCTGTGCGGCGTGGGCTAACTGATTTTCTCCCCCCCTTCGACGATATCACCCTGCAAATCGGGGATACGCTGATTATTGCAGCTACGCGCAAGGCCCTGACCCAATCTTTGCGTGAATGGCGCGTCTTTGATAGCCAAGCGGAAAATACAATTCAAAACGCTGAGGATGACGATACTATTTTGCTTTATGAGGCCTTGGTGCCGCCCGGCTCGCGCCTGATAAACAATGTGGTTGATCAGGCGGGATTTGCGGCGCGCCATGGATGCACCATTCTTGGTATTGAACGGCGTAGCCGCATGCCACGCCAAACGCTGAGCCAAATCCGTCTTGAGGCGGGGGATGTATTGCTGATTTCTGGTCAACGCAGTGCATTTTCAGCCCTTCAGGGCTTGCAGGACTTACTTGTGATGGAGTGGAGCGGTTCGGAGGTTCAACCCCATGGGCAGGCCCTTAAGGCCCAACTCATATTTCTTGCGACAATTATTGCGATTGCCACGGGCCTTGTACCCATGGTTGTGGCGGCCATTGGCGGGGCCTTTGGTATGATCGCAATGGGGTGTTTGAACGTAAGACAGGCGGCCCGGGCCATTGATCGTAAAATCGTCATGCTGGTTGGCTCCTCCATCGCCATGGCATTGGCCATGACATCCAGCGGAGGCGCGGACTTTATCGCCAACCTCGTGATTTCCGGATTTTCAGACCTTTCCCCCGCTGTTTTCATGGGTGGTTTATTTCTTGTAGTTGCAATACTCACCAATTTTCTGTCCAACAATGCAACGGCGGTTTTGTTTACACCCATCGCGATCGCCGCGGCACACAGGCTTGGCGTTGATCCCCTACCCCTTATCGTTTCAGTTATTCTGGGGGCCAACGCTTCCTTTGCTACCCCCATTGGTTATCAAACCAATCTACTTGTCATGGGGGCCGGGCATTATCGGTTCAAGGATTTCATTTTTGTCGGCGCGCCGTTGGTAATTATCGTCTGGGGTGTTTTTTGTTTAGTTGCCCCGTGGTATTACGGGGTATGAGTATTCAAACCCCAGAAAACCCGCAATTCTACTTAAGCGCCCCAACCCCTTGCCCCTATCTGGAGGGCAAAGAGGAGCAGAAGGTTTTTACGCATCTGAGCGGTAATCGTAGCCAAAACCTGCATCAACACCTCGCCCACAATGGTTTCAGGCGCTCACAAAACCTTATCTATCGCCCCCATTGCGTTGATTGTAATGCGTGTAAATCCGCCCGGGTGTGTGTTGACCGGTTAGTCCCCACAAAGAGTCAACGCCGCATTCTTAACGCCAATCGGGATATTACGCGCACAGTCTTAACCCCACGCGCTACGGACGAGCATTATGACTTATTCCTGAAATATCTTGAGGCCCGGCATAAACAGGGGGGCATGGCTGAAATGAGCGACGAAGAATTTCAAGATATGATTGAAGATACCCCGGTTGAAAGCTCCCTTGTGGAATACCGATTAGGGGCTCAGCAGTCGCAAGAAGGCGCAACAGGTTCTAGTTCTTCTTTGGTCGCTGTGGCCCTAATTGACAACATGGCCGACGGTTTTTCGATGGTTTATAGTTTTTTTGATCCTGAAATGGGCCGCAGAAGTCTTGGGAACTATATGATACTGGACCATATTTCCCGGGCAATTGATGAATCTTATAGCTATTTATATTTAGGATATTGGGTCAAAGATTCGCCTAAAATGCACTATAAATCAACGTTTCGCCCCATAGAGATACATTCCGAGCAATTCGGTTGGCATCCCTTGAATAGTATCACGGCCTAAGGTCTATCGCTCCCTATGAAACAGATTGTTTTTCTTGTTCGCCTTATTTTCGCTTTGGCATTATCGGGTTTGTGCCTGATTTCCTTCGCTGCATTCCTTGGATTTGTCAGCCCGCTTCTTGACGCCTTTAATCATCTGCAGCCATTTTTGTTTATAGGCACATTGGTTGGATTTTTGTTGGTCTTGGTGCTGTTCGCTAATCATCGCGCGTGGGCGGGTATGTTAGCATTGGCGGCGACAGGATTTTTGTCTTCGGCGGTCATTGTTATTCCAGAACAGGTCCACGGCCTGCTTAGGCAGGGAGGAAACCCGCAAGATCAACAGGTTATCAAACTCATGAGCCACAATCTGTTTGGCAGGAATTATGATATGGCGCGCATGGCCGATGTTATCCTGAACGAAGACCCTGACATTATTGCTTTGCAGGAGTATTTTGACGAACAACGCGAAGGTTTGCATCCGCTGATCATCTCTCAATATCCCTATTTCAGTAGGTGCGCTGATCGCAAGCAATCCCATGTGGCCCTGTATTCAAAAATGCCCTTCGTTTTAGAAAATGGTACCCAATGTGCAGAGAATGCCGATGCGGAAAACAATCCTGTCGCCCGTATTGTCGCGCGCTTTACCGATCAGAATGACACCGATTTTGTTGTAGTGACCACGCATTTGAACTGGCCAATACAAATCAATCCATTACGCGATGATGATCTGGATTTCGGGCAAAAATTGGTTGCAATGACAGCGCGAAAACAACGTGAATGGCTTGAACTCACCAGTGCGATTGATCAAATCGAGTTACCCCACGTGTTGATGGGTGATTTGAATTCCACATCATGGTCCTATGCCCTGCGCCAGTTTAACCGTGCAACAAATCTCACGCGCTATTCCCACGGGTTATTCACCTACCCCAAGCTTCTTTATATCAAAGGTTGGCGTGAAACACCGGCATTCCTGCCCATTGATCATATGATGGCCAGCGATAATATTCAGGTGCAATCTGTGCGCGCCGGGGACAAAACTGGCTCCGACCATTTGCCCCTTTATGCTGAAATTTTGGTCAGCGCCCCTGAATAGGTCCTGACCCTAGCCCTTAAAGCGGTTATTACGTGGAAAACCTGAGGGGCGAATGCGACCTGCCCCGGCTCGTTCGCCAATCCATTCCAGCAATTCGTCCATAGATCGGGTAAAGGTACGCCCGGAACTATCAACCCAAGTCATGCCTTGTTCCGCATGGAATATCGACGCATCTGAAATGCCGCCATCCTTATATTTTTGCAAGCGCACACCCTTGCCCCGGCCCATTTGCGGCAATTGGGCAAAGGGGAATATCAAAAGCTTGCGATTTTGACCGATAACCGCCACTTGGTCACCATCCGCCACCACGCATAACACTGCTTCATTGGGCTCAGACACATTGAGGACTTTCTTGCCCTTTCGGGTATTGGCAATCATATCGTCCTCAAGCACAACAAACCCGTTCCCCAAGTTTGAAACAATCAACCGTTTGGTGCCTGGCACATGCATAAACATATCAACAATGTCGTGACCTTCTTCCATGTCGACCATAATGCGCACCGGCTCCCCATGGCCGCGCCCACCGGGCAATTTATCTGCCCCCAACGTATAAATACGCCCGTCCGTGGTCAGCATCAAAAGCTTATCCGTCGTTTGAACCTTAATCGCGAGCTTAAATGCATCTCCAGTCTTAAACTGGAGAGAGGATTGTTCAATATTGTGTCCCTTAAGCGCTCGTACCCAGCCCTTTTCTGACAGGACAATCGTCACTGGCTCCCGCTCGATCATTGCCGCTTCAAAATCAAAATCTTCACTATCGGGCATGCTTTCAAAACTTGTCCGGCGCGCACCAATTTCAGTTGATGGGCCATAGAGTTCCTTCAATTCATTCACCTGCGTGGTAATTGCTCCCCATTGCCGGCGTTCCGAGCCGAGCAGAACCTCAATATGCCCTTTTTCATCGGTCAGTTTTTCGTGTTCGCTTCTAATTTCAATTTCTTCCAGCTTACGCAACGAACGAAGCCGCATATTCAAAATGGCTTCGGCCTGTCCCTCGGTTAGACTAAATTGCGCCATGAGTTCGGCTTTTGGATGATCTTCGTAACGAATGATGCGAATAACTTCATCCAAATTCAAAAATGCAATCAAATAACCCGACAGCATTTCCAAACGTTTTTCAATCTGGTTCAGGCGGTATTGGGAACGGCGAATGAGCACACTCTTGCGATGTTGCAACCAAGCGCGCAACACATCGCCCAAACCCATCACCTTGGGCACTTGCCCCCCGTCTAGCACATTCATGTTCAATGAAAATCGAGTTTCCAGATCAGTGAGTTTATACAGGGATTCCATCAAAACGATCGGGTCAACTGAGCGGGATTTTGGCTCTAAAATCAACCGCACATCCTCAGCGGATTCATCACGCACATCTTTTAGCAAGGGCAGTTTTTTGGCTAAAAGCAAATCGGCAATTTTTTCAACCAATTTGGATTTTTGCACGCCGTAGGACATCTGAGTGACCACGATCTGATAGGTTCCGCGCCCCGCCTCCTCTTGCTCCCAGCGCGCACGCAGGCGAAAACCGCCCCGCCCTGTTTCATAGGCTTTTTCAATATCCTCTTTGGGCTCAACCAAAATTCCCCCGGTGGGGAAATCCGGGCCGGGCACAAACTTCATCAATTCGCCAGTTGTTGCCTTGGGGTTATGGATGAGATGCAAGGCCGCTTCACACAACTCCCCTACATTGTGAGGCGGAATAGAGGTGGCCATACCCACCGCGATGCCACTGGAACCGTTCGCGAGCAAATTTGGGAAATTGGCCGGCAACACAGATGGTTGGCTGGTTTCACCATCATAGGTGGGAACAAAATCAACGGCATCCTCACCAATGCCCTCCAACAATCGCGCCGCAACATCGGTCATGCGCGCTTCGGTATAACGATAGGCCGCCGCTGAATCCCCGTCGATCGAGCCAAAATTCCCCTGTCCATCGACCAGAGGAAACCTGAGGGCAAAATCCTGAGCCAGTCGCACCAGCGCATCATAGATGGATTGATCCCCATGGGGATGGAACCCCCCGATCACATCGCCAACAACTTTGGCAGATTTTTTATATTTCTGGGTCGGCACAAGCTTGAGCAAATGCATGACGTACAGGATGCGCCGGTGCACGGGTTTTAGACCATCACGCACATCGGGCAATGCCCGCTGGGTAATGGTTGAAAGCGCGTAGGAAAGATAGCGCTCTTCCAAGGCCTTCTTCAAATCTACGATTTGAGCAATATTGTCTTCGGGTGGCAAAATTTCGGCCATGTCATTTCCAAATATTAGTTTTAAGTCGGCTCATTTGTTGATTCCGCAAAGTTCGCCAACCCGTTCTTAAGGCATGTTATTCATCTAAAGCATGTCGCGTTCAATAAAATTCACACGACATGCTTTTTCTATATGTTTTCGCGTATCTTTAATCCCAAAACCGCTGGACACTTTTGGGAGACACGCTTTAGGGCAGACGTAATTTAGCGAATCATTTTGTTAATTATAGCTGATCTTTTAGCTCGCTTAACAATTGTTCTCTTTCGGGGGGATGAGAATTTTTGCGTACTCCCCAGATATGACGCTCAAGAAAGTGCCCTGTCACCTGCATCGCGTCCAGCACATCACCAGCTGGTGCATTTTGAGCGTTGGCAAAAAAGGTTGGGAGCTTAAGCAAGCGATCCAAATAGGGGGCGGCGGCTTCAAGGGTCACGGCGCGGCCCGTTTTGGGGGAAATATGGGTTAGCCCCTCGGTCTCCCCAGTCACAGCGCACGTACTCAGGTCCAGACCAAAGCCCAATTCATCGAGCAAGGCTAGCTCAAATAATGCCAGCATCTGCACTTGAGCGCATAAAGCGTCCTCGCTGTCCAAAATTTCCAACGCATATTTTAACAGTCGTGGATGGGGAACACGTTCAGGAAGTAGGCGAAGATGGGCAAATATTACTTGCCCCACATAAAGAAAATTCCTGTTGGCGATCATATCAGCGGCGCGGGCTTTTTGCAGCTCCACAACAAAGGCCCCCAAATGCTCCTCTAGCCGCGCCCGCCAATGCAAATGCACCCAGTTTCCCGGTTGCAGGGTTGCGGCGTGTTTGCGTGAACGCCCCCCGCGCACCAGACCAAGGTGACGGCCACGTTCCGCAGTCATGGTTTCAACGATAACACTGGTTTCCCCATGGCGGCGGACGCCAATGATCAGCCCCTCACCTGTCCATTGCATAATCTAGATGCTAGAGCCTTACATGTTTTGAGAAAAACAAAACGAGGCTCTAGTCCTTTGTTTTTTACACACTTCTAATCTGAAAACCGCTCTACACCTTTCAGGAGTGCTCCAACCTTGTTTAATCGTGGAAGTCCAATCCCATTTCGCGGTAACGTTCGGGGTCATTGGCCCAATTCTCGCGCACTTTAACAAACAAGAACAGGTGCACTTTAGTGTCAAACATTTCGCACATTTCCCGTCGGGCGTCTGAGCCAATCCCTTTGATAGCTTGTCCTTTTTTACCCAAGACAATCATTTTGTGGCTATCACGGGTCACATAAATCACCTGATCAATTTTGTAATCGCCGTTTTTTTGCACTTTGAAGCGCTCGGTCTCGACGGTGATATTATAGGGAATTTCCTCATGAACCCGTTGGAAGATTTTTTCCCGCGTCACTTCGGCGGCGGTGAGAGCCAATGTAAGATCGGTAAGTTGATCCTCGGGGAAGTGCCACGGTCCCAAGGGAACGCGCTTGGCTGTCCAACCGACAAAATCATGCAATCCATGCCCTTTTAAGGCTGAGATCATGAAGGTTTTCTGAAAATCCCCGCGTGCATTGATGGTTTCAGACAGTTCGAGAAGCTTTTCGCGCTCAATTTTATCAATCTTGTTCAGCACCAGAATTTTGGGACCATTAACTTTGCCAAGTCCCAACAACAGCTTGTCTAACTCGTCCGTAATGCCTTTGGGAGAATCAACAATCAGTGCGATAAAGTCGGCATCCCCCGCCCCTGACCATGCGGATTTGACCATGGCCCGATCAAGGCGGCGTTTGGGGGCAAATATCCCCGGCGTGTCAATAAATACAATCTGAGAATGCTCGTGGGTAACTACACCACGGATTTGGGTGCGCGTGGTTTGTGCCTTGTGGGTAACGATAGAAACTTTGGTGCCCACCATTGCATTAAGCAAAGTCGACTTACCCGCATTGGGGGCGCCCACCAACGCCACAAAACCGCATTTGCTCAAATCTGGATTGACCTGCGCGCTCTTTTTGTCCGTTTCAGAGACTGATGGCGCATTCTTTTGTTTATCATCATTCATTATTTTGCTTCTTCAATTCCTTCGCGATCCAAAAATATTTCTGCGACAGTTTGTTCTGCAGTTTTTTTGGATGGGCCTTTAGCCTCTGCCTGTTCATAGCCTTGCACATTCACCCCAATAGTAAAAATTGGATTGTGGGCCGGCCCTGTTCGTTCAATTTCAACATATTGAGGCGTGGGTAGCCCCAGCCCCTGCGCCCATTCCTGCAACATCGTCTTTGCGTCCACCTGCGGTTTTGTCGTGGCCTCAAGTTGGGTTGCGTAGGTGCGTTTGATAAAAATATGGGCTTTATTGAGCCCGCCATCCAGATATATGGCCCCGATGATGGCTTCGCATACATCGGCTAGAACAGATGGTTTTTCACGCCCGCCATTGCGCAATTCACTTTTGTCCATATAAACAAATTCACCAAGCCCTAAATCTTGCGCGACAGTTGCACAGGCTTCTTTGCGCACAACCGAGTTTAAGGCGCGAGCAAGCTCCCCCTCCTTGGCGCCGGGGAAACGCTTGAATATAAGATCAGCAACAACCAGCCCAAGAACTCTATCACCCAAAAATTCCAAACGTTGATAGGACTGGGCAACGCGCTTACCTGGGGATATGGCGCTGGTGTGCGTCAAAGCACGCGTTAGCAGAGCTTTATCAGCAAAAACATAGTGCAATATGGTTTCAAGGCGCGAATGATCCGTTTGAATTTGCACCCTTAATACACTGACTGGAACATGCGATCCAAACGAAGTTTGGCCGGCCATTGCCAGATTTGCCAAGGGGGAACATTGTCCTCAACCGAGAAAAACCGCGCTTCGGCTTTACCAATTAGATTACTCGCTGGTACATATCCCACGGCGCTTAAAAAGCGGCTGTCCTGGGAGCGATCACGATTATCCCCCATCATGAAATAATGCCCCTCAGGCACCAGATATTCACTTGTATTATCCATGCGTGATTCATCGGAAATCTCATTGATTAGATGGGTCAATCCATTGGGGAGGGTTTCTTTATAGACCAATACCGGCAGGACCGTGCCAAAACTATCCTTATCTGTGCTACGCTCGATAAACTCACGCTCTACCATCACATCATTGATATATAACCGCCCCTGCTTCATCTGAATGGTATCGCCGGGCAACCCGATAATACGCTTCACATAATCATCTTTTTGTGGAACCGGGCGGAAAACCGCAATATCCCCCCTATTTGACTCACGTCCAAAAATGCGCCCTTGAATCGGAACTTCAATTGGGGAGAAAGAATAACGACCATAACCCCATGTAAATTTAGAGGCGACAAAATAGTCACCAATCATCATTGAAGGCTGGAGGGAAGCCGTTGGAATTGAAAACGGCTGATAAAAGAAACTACGGAAAACAAATGCAATTACCAGTGCCTCGATAATTACGATGATGGTTTCACGCAACTCCGAAGGTTTTTTTTCTTCTTTAGCTTTACTGGCGTCTGACATAAAATTTCTCTTTTGGTTTTGAAGGACCTGTTGATTGGATTTAAGCTTAGCTTAACAGATGGTCAACTCTTTGGGGCAAAACTTCGCGAAAATTACAATTGCTTTTGGTATGGCTCCTATTGCGGCAATGCTTCAATAATAACAAACGCCTGCGCAAGCCCAGCATCATCAGTAATTGTCACGTGTATGTGGGGGGTATAGCCCTCCGGTACAATATGATTGAGGATTTTTCTGGCACCACCCGTCAATTCCATTGTCGGTTTTCCCGACCGCAGATTTACGACACCCATGTCGCGCCAGAACACCCCGTGGGATAGACCCGTCCCCAACGCTTTCGCACACGCCTCCTTGGCCGCAAAACGTTTGGCATAGGAAGCCGCACGGTTTTGTCTGGCATCGGATTTTTTGCGCTCAATTTCAGTAAAACAGCGATGGGTAAAACGGTTGCCAAATTTCTCAAGGGTTAATTCAAATCGCGCGATTTCCGCAATATCATTCCCCAGTCCAATAATCATCAGGCCAACCCGCAACTGTCCGGTTTCACCGCTGGCAGAGCTGCAAGCTCAAGGGGCAATTCATCCGGGTGGCGAAAAATATCCAACACCTGGGTCTGGTTCAACGTGGCGGCGTTTTCCTCTGAAATTTTATCCGTCACTAATCATCCCCATTCAAGTTTGATTATGCCAATCAATGCGTGAAATAGCTTTAGCCTCATCTACACCGGCGCGTTGCACTTTTGATAACCCTTCAGTGTGCTTAAGCGTGGTCAGTGCTTCCGTCAACTGCACTAGGTCACGTACCTCCAACTGAAATATCAGTTGGTGGAATTCCGGGGATATCATACGCAGAACAAGATTATGAATATTGGCATCACACGAGGCAATGGTTGCCGTTGCTTTGGCTAGCATGCCCGGTTTGTTGGCCGCGAGCATGGAAACTGTCGCATAGAAATCACTATTGGTCGTGTATTTTGCATCCCACAAGACATCAATCCAAGCGACATCCTCATCATGCAGACTGACCAGAGCGCCCGAATGGATCGGATAGACTGTCAGCATCCCATCCGTATCAAGAATGCTCACCATCCGGTCGCCCGGCACCACACCTTCTGAAGATATGTGCACAGGCGTCTTAAAACCAAGTTGGCTAAGGGCCTTCTTTCCCTCATCGCCCAGGCGTTGCCCGCCCGGCACACGAAACTTAAAACTAGGATTGGCACCAAGGGAAAACCACCCTTCCGTTTCTTGCGGTTTGGGCAGGGTAATTTTTTTACGCTTGGATTTCTTAGTCCTTTTATCACCCAGATCATGGGCGAGTTTTTGCATGAGCTCAGTATCAACTTCACCGCTGCCAATGGCTAAAATCAACTCGTCAAAATTTTCAAACCCAAGGGCATCGGCAAGCTTTGCTGCGCTTGTCTTAGTATCTTGCACTTCCTCGCGCTTGAACATGATATTGAGCACTTGCTCACCGAGAATTTTTGCCCGGTTCTGTTCTTCCAAACGAACTGACCGGCGAATGGCGGCGCGGGCCTTTCCCGTCGTCGCGATATTTTCCCAATGGGAGGGCGGCCGGTGGGTGGGATCGCGTATAATTTCAACCTCATCACCATTGCGCAGCCTTGAAACCAATGGAGAAATGATGCCGTTGATTTTGGCCCCCGTGCATGTATCTCCAATATCCGTATGCACCGCATAGGCAAAATCGATGGGCGTTGCGCCCCGTGGCAAAGCAATCAAACGACCCCGGGGGGAAAAGCAAAACACCTGATCCTGAAAGAGTTCAAGTTTGGTATATTCAAGGAATTCCTGCGTGTCCTCCCCCTTGGTCAAGTGCTCAATAGTTTGGCGCAACCAAACATAGGCCTGACTTTCCTGCTCCAGTTTTTTAAAGCTTGCCCCTTGGCTGTCCTTATAAAGAGCGTGCCCCGCGACTCCAAACTCTGCAACCGAATGCATTTCTTGTGTTCTGATCTGCAATTCTGCCCTTTGGCGACCGGGGCCAACGATTGTTGTATGCAGGGAGCGATAATCATTATATTTGGGGACTGAAATATAGTCTTTGAACCGCCCCGGAACCATCTTCCAATTGGCATGTACGATGCCCAATGTGCGGTAACAATCATCAACAGAGTTCACAATCACCCGAAATCCAATGATGTCGGAGAGTTGTTCCAAGGCAATATCGCGCTGTTCAATTTTTTTGAAAATCGACCAAGGGGATTTCAGCCGCGCATAAACTGTTGCATCAATGTTTTTCTCCTTGAGGAGGTCCGAAAGCTCTGCCCTGATCTGCGAGATGATCTCGCGATTTTCCCCCTCCATATGCTCAAGGCGATTGGTGATAATAGCGCTGTGATCCGGCTTAAGCACGCTAAAGGCAATGTTTTCCAACTCGGAACGCATGTCCTGCATCCCCATGCGCCCGGCAAGGGGGGCGTATATATCCATGGTTTCCTGGGCAATGCGTTTGCGCTTTTCCTCAGGCACATATTGAATGGTGCGCATATTATGCAAACGGTCGGCCAGTTTGACGATGAGAACGCGCACATCTTCAGAAATCGCAAGAAGAAGCTTGCGCAAATTTTCTGCCTGTGCCTCTTCGCGGGTCACCAATTTCAATTGTTCAATTTTGGTGACACCTTCAACAACTTTTCCAATCTCAGGCCCAAACAATTGATCGATTTCTTCACGGGTTGCGTCCGTGTCTTCAATCGTATCGTGGAGCAAGGCCACGGCGATTGTGGTATCGTCCAGCTTCATGTCTGTCAGAATGGCTGCAACTTCCAACGGATGGTGGAAATACAGGTCCCCTGACGCACGGGTCTGGGTGCCATGCTTTTTCATTGCATAAACATAGGCGCGGTTGAGCATTGCCTCGTCGGCATTTGGATTATATGCGAGCACACGCTCAACCAATTCATATTGGCGCATCATCTAACCAATATCCGTTTCCCATTTAAAGACGATCATTATTGTATCCACGATCGACTTTGCCCCTAAAACTATTGAAGTACCACATAATAAAAAAATGGCGCCGAGTGCAACCGACGCCATTCCAAAAACTTATAAAAAATCAACTCTTATTAATCGTCGCGCCGATCGGGGGGAGAAAGATTTTCAATTCCACGCAACAGGTCTTCTTCGTTCATAGAATCAAAAGTAATCTGTTCGTTGGCCAAATCAGGGGTAACTCCTTCAATGGGCTCTGGCGCGGCTTCTTCGGGCTCATCAACTTCAACATAGCTTTGCAAGGAGTGGATCAAATCTTCTTCCAAATCCTCAGGGGACAATGTGGCGGCACCAATTTCACGCAAGGCAACAACAGGATTTTTGTCATTGTCACGGGGCACAGTAATTTCAGCGCCATTGGCAATCAGGCGCGCCCGGTGGGCCGCCATAAGAATAAGATCAAAGCGATTGTCGACTTTTTCAATACAGTCTTCAACGGTGACGCGTGCCATGTTTGGTCCTCAAATTTCAGGGAATTTGTGGGTCTCATACACCAGTGCATGTGTACTGACAAGCATAATGGTAATGAATTGGGCCAAGACCAAGTAAATAGTTCTTTTAGTTGCAAACAATGTTAGTGTCGTATGCAAAACATACATGCCTTCCTAGGGTGGCCCAAAAGCAGCCAAGGGCCAATATTTTAAGTGACAGGGCATTCTGCCTAATGTATTGATCTGCCAAACTACCACCTCATTCATATGGCAGTCTGATATCGCAGGTTTAGGAGCTTGCGCGGTTGAACATGTTCAGAATGATGTTAAGATTTATTCACGATTGTTGCATAACATATAACAATACTTGGAGTGCCTTCCGATGGACCTGGATCCACAAGACAAAGTCGTCATCTTTATTGATGGCGCTAACCTTTACGCAACATCAAAAGCCATTGGCGTCGATATTGATTATCGCAATTT